>NZ_LZMI01000044.1:0-27119 GCF_001665475.1 Gordonia sp. 852002-51296_SCH5728562-b
CCCCGCCCCCCCCCCCCCCCCCCCCCCCCCCCCCCCCCCCCGCGCGCCCCCCCCCCCCCCCCCCCCCCCCGCCCCCCCGCCCCCCCCCCCCCCCCCCCCCCCCCCCCCCCCCCCCCCCCCGACACACATTCACCGCTGATCGGCGGGCATCGTCGGTAGTGTGGCGAGAATGATCGTGCAGATCACCGACGTCGACGAGCACATCACCACGTGGGTCGTCGACCACCGCACCGCGCCACTGACCGGTCTCGCGCACGTCGTCACTGTGTTCGGCAACACGATCACCCTCTGGATCGTCGCGACACTTGTCGTGATCGCGCTCGCCGCCCGCAAGCACGTGACCGAGGCCGTCTACGTCGGCGTGGGTTCGCTCCTCGGGGCGTCGTTGATGGTGATCCTCAAACACCTCGTCAGGCGTGAAAGACCTCCGCGCGACGACCGGCTCCTCCACATCGAGAGCTACTCGTTCCCCTCGGGCCACTCGATGATGACGATGGTTGTGTACGGACTCATCGCCGTCGCGGCGTATCGGGTGATCCCGTGGGTGCGCGCGCATCCGTGGTCGATGGCGCTAGCGCCGGTGATATCGATCCTGGTCGGACTGACCCGTATCTACCTCGGCGTCCACTGGACCACCGACGTCCTCGCCGGCTGGCTGTTCGGCGCCGTGTGGGTCGGGCTGTGCACCTGGGTGCTCTCGCTCTGGCTGTCCTCGCGCGGCCGATCCGACCGCCCCGTGGCCGAGCCGTCGGACCCCGCCTAGCCGGGCCGCTGGTCGAGCCCAACCGCCGCCGGTCGAGCCCAACCATCGCTGGTCGAGCTTGTCGAGACCACCAACCGCCGCTCGAGCCCAACCACCGCTGGTCGAGAGCCCCCGCCGCTGGTCGAGCTTGTCGAGACCACCCAACCGCCGCTCGAGCCCAACCACCGCTGGTCGAGCTTGTCGAGACCACCCCTACAGCGCGGCCAGGTACCCGCCGAGCCGATCGCCGACGACCAGCGCCGGCAGTGCGAACCGCAGCTGCGCCGTCGCGTACTCGTCGATCGTCAGCGCGGGCGCGAAGTGCCAGTGCTTCAGCGCCCACCCGTGCGCGAGCATCATCAGATCGAACACCGCGAGGTCGGCGTCGACGTCCGCCTTCATCGACCCGTTCTCGATGGCAGCAGTGATCGCCTCGCGCATCGGCGCCGACGTCTCCACCTCGAGCTGCTTGATCTGGTCCCGACCCTCGGCGTCGAGCGTCCGGCTCTCCCGATACGTCAGCACGACGGCATCGCGGTTCTCGTCGACGATCCGCGCGTACTGCCGGAAACCGGCGATGAGTTGTTCGACGGGGTCGTCGCCCGCGAGGTCCATCGCGGGTTGCAACTGATCGCGGAACTTCTCCAGGATGTCGACGATGGCGGCGAGGAGGATGTCCTCCTTCGACCCGAAATACTTGTAGAACAATCCGACGCTGACCTGCGCCTCGTCGGCAAGCGCCTGCATCGACATCTGGTGAAACCCGGTGCGCTCCATGACGGCCACGGCGGCGTCGAGCAACTGTCGTCGACGCGACGAGACCCGGACCGCGCGCACCGCATCTTCGACGGCCAGATCCGACGTCGAGCGTGCGGTTGCGGATTTCGCCACGAGTCCTCCTCCATCGAACGGTGAATCACCGTTCATCACTGTAGCCGCTCAGATGCCCAGATCCTTGGCGACGATGGTCTTCATGATCTCCGACGTCCCGCCGTAGATGGTCTGGATACGCGCGTCGACGAATGCTCGTGCCACCGGATACTCCCGCATGTAGCCGTAGCCGCCGTGCAGTTGCAGGCACCTGTCCGCGGTCCGGACCTGTAGTTCGGTTGCCCACCACTTCAGCCGCGCCGCCCGTGCCGCGCTCAGTTCTCCCCGGACGTGTTCTGCGATGCAGTCGTCTAGGAACGTCCGTGCGATGTCGAGTTCGGTTGCGAGCTCGGCCAGGACGAACTGGGTGTTCTGGAACGACGCGATCGGCGAACCGAACGCGGTGCGCTCCTTCACGTACTCCAGGGTGCGGGCGAAAACACCTTCGGCTGCCGCGATGGCGCCCACGGACAGTGAGAGCCGTTCCTGCGGAAGGTTTCTCACCAGTTGGTAGAAGCCCTCGCCCTCTTCGCCGAGACGGTTCGCCACCGGTACCCGCATGTCGTGAAAGGAGAGCTCGCTGGTGTCCTGTGCGTGCAGCCCGATTTTGTCGAGGTTGCGGCCACGCTCGAAACCCGTTGTGGCAGCGTCGACGACGAGCAGCGTGAGTCCCTTGTGCTTGTCCGGGCTCGTCCTCGTCGCGACGACGAACAGGTCGCCGTTTCGGCCGTTGGAGATGAACGTCTTCGACCCGTTGACCACGTAGTGATCGCCATCGCGCACCGCCGACGTGGTGATGCCGGTAAGGTCGCTGCCCGCCCCCGGCTCCGTCATCGCGATGCCGAGCACGGTCTCCCCGCTGACGACGCCTGGTAGCCAGCGCGCCTTCTGCTCGTCGGTGGTCAGCTCGGTGAGGTAGGGGAGGACGACGTCGTTCTGTAGTGAGAACGCGATCGCTTCGGCGGCCGCGCCGGTGCGTGCGATTTCGTCGATCAGGATTGCGTTGTACCGGAAGTCGTCGACGCCTGGCCCGTCGAACTGCTCGTCGACCTCGAATCCGATCAGCCCGTTCTTGCCCGCCTCGGTGAACAGGCTTCGGTCCCATTGGCCCGCGGTTTCCCAGTTCTCGTGCGAGGGAGTGATCTGCTCGGCGACGAATCGTGCTGCGGTGTCGCGGAATTGCTTGTGCTCGATGTCGTAGGTGAGTGCGCTCATGGGGAGTCTCCGTTCAGCGGAAGGCATTCTGGCCGGTGTAGGCCTGGCCGAGGACAAGTTGGTGCATCTCTGGGGTGCCCTCATAGGTGAGCACCGATTCGAGGTTCACCATGTGACGGATCACCGGATACTCCAGCGAGATACCGTTGCCGCCCAATATGGTTCGCGCCGTGCGACAGATCTCGATGGCCTCACGAGTGTTGTTGAGTTTGCCGAAGCTGACCTGGTCCGGACGCAGCCCGACCGAATCCTTCAGACGTCCGAGGTGGTACGCCAGTAACTGGCCCTTCTGCAGTTCGACGGCCATGTCGGCGAGCTTCGCCTGTGTCAGTTGGAATCCGGCGATCGGCTTGCCGAATTGTGTTCGCTGCGTGGCATACTCGAGCGCTGCCGCCCAGGCGGTGCGAGCCGCACCGATCGATCCCCAGATGATTCCGTACCTGGCCTCGGTGAGACTCGAGAGCGGACCCTTGATTCCCCTGCCCTTGTGCAGGTCGTCGTTTCCGGGCATCAGCGCATTCGCGGGCAACCGCACGTTGTCCATGACGATCTCACCGGTGGTCGACGCCCGGAGCGACGCCTTGTGCTTGATCTCCGGTGTGGAAACACCGGGAGTGTCGGTGGGCACGATGAAGCCCCGCACACCCACGCCACCGTCGGGGAGGTCGGTCTGCGCCCAGACGACGGCGACGTCGGCGATGGGGGCGTTGGTGATCCACATCTTGCGGCCGTCGAGAATCCAGTCGTCGCCGTCGCGCCTGGCGCGCGTCTTCATCGACGCCGGGTCTGATCCGGCGTCGGGCTCAGTGAGACCGAAACAGCCGACGGTGGTGCCTTCGGCCATGGACGGCAGCCACTGCGTCTTCTGTGCTTCGCTGCCGTTGTTGTAGATCGAGAACATTGCGAGTGAACCCTGCACCGAAACCATCGACCGGATGCCCGAATCGCAGGCCTCGAGTTCGAGACTGGCCAGGCCGTAATGCACCGACGACGCTCCGCCGCAACCGTATCCGTCGAGATGCATGCCGAGAACGCCGAGCTGACCGAATTGTTTGAACAGCTCGCGCGCGATCGGGATTCCGCCCTCCTCGAACCAGTCGGCGATGTACGGGGTCACGGCCTCGGCGAGAAATCCGCGGACCGAATCGCGAACGGCCAGTTCGTCGTCGGAGTATCCGAGATCGAGGTTGAGGGGGTCGAGGGCGGAGAACTTGGTGCTGGCGGTGGTGCTCATCGGTCGGCTCCGTTGGTGGTCGATGTTGTCAGTGGTGCGGGGGCGTCGAATTCGCCCGCCGACATCTCGGCGGCTGCGGATGTGGTTGCCCGGTAGTGGAGTTTCTTGCCGGTCGCGGAAACAGGGAGCGACTCGACGATGCGATAGGCGCGCGGACGTTTGAACTGCGAGAGCATCGGGTGCTCACGGCAGTAGCTGTCGAGTTCCTCCGGGGACGGGTGGGCGCCCTCGACAGGCACGATGTAGGCGACGACGAGCTGTCCCCACCGGTCGTCGGGAACCCCGACGACAAGCGAATCCGCCACTGCGGGATGGCCGTTCAGAGCCTCCTCGACCTGTACCGGATGCACATTCTCGCCGCCGGAGATGAGCATGTCGTCCTTGCGGCCGACGATCGTGACGAACTCGTCGACGTCCCAGGTGGCGAGATCGCCGATGTGCAGCCAGCTACCGTTGTACTTCGCCTTCTCCTGCTGGGGTGAATCGAAATACGCCGCAGCACATTTCGGTGAGCGGATGATCACTTCACCGACCTCGTCGCCGTCTCGTGCGACGACGTCGTCCGGGTCGGCCAGCTGCCCGTCGTCGCGGACGTGGACGACGCGCACGTCGTCGTCGAGGCAGGCGCGTCCGGCGGTTCCGGCGTGATCGGGCAGGTCCGTGGGACGCAGGAAGGTGTTCCAGAACCCCTCGGTGCTGCCGTATCCGTTGAAGATCCTGGGGGTGAGCACCTCCTGATAGAGCAGTGCGGCGTCGCGTTCGAGGGGAGCACCCATGGTGACGATGCCGTTCAGGCTGGACAGGTCTCGCGGACGACGTTGCTGCTCGGCAGCGAGCATCGCGAGGTTGGTCGGCGCACCGATGAGGAATGTCAGTCCGTAGCGCTCGACCCAGTCGAGTGTCGTCGCCGCGTCGAACACACGCATCGGTACCAGCGACGATCCGAGGTAGAACGTGGGATTGGGTCCGGCGCAATAGAGTCCACCGCGGTGGAACCACGGAGTCATGTTCAGCATGCGATCCTCCGGTGAGAGCGGGAAGTGCACGATCACGTCATGCGCCGAGAAGATCTCGATCGCGCTGTTCATCGGCACTGCTTTGGGCATGCCGGTGGTGCCGGACGTGTAGAGCCGGGTGGTCTCGTCGAACACGCCGCGGGTTGTCCGCGGTGCCGGAGCGTCGGCAGGCAGGTCGGTGAATCGGATCGATCGCGGGCCGTCGACGAGAGTGCCTGTGCCCACGCCGATCAGGACGTCCGGCGTATGCTCGGCGCGCTCGATTGCCGTGGACACCATGTCGGTGAGCTCGGTGTCGTAGATGTAGACCGACGGCCTGCTCACATCGAGGATGACCGCCGTCTCGCCTGCCGCCAACCGGAAGTTCATCGGTGACCCGACGGCGCCTACGGCCTGGGTGGCGAGGTAGAGCTGCGCGAACTCGGGTCCGTTGAACAATTGATATCCGACGACGTCGCCGTCGCCGACACCGTGGGCGGCGAGGCCTGCGGCCAACGAGTCCACTGCGGCGCCGAGCTCTGCGTACGTCCACTCGGTGTCGGTCGTCGGGTCGATCATCGCTGTGGTGTGCGCGTATCGGGAGACGTTGCGGCGGAAGCCGTTCAGATACGTGAACTCGTGCTCGAAGAACGAGCGGTACTGTGCTGCGTCGTATACGTACGGTGTTGCGGCGTCGTGACTGGCGGTGGTGCTCATGATGATCTCCAGTGACCTCGGGGTTGGCCTAGCCGGCCATCGTGAGTCCGCCGCTGACGCTGATCACCTGGCCGGTGATGAACGACGCCGCGGGGGAGGCGAAGAACAGGACGGGCGCTGCGACCTCGTCGGGACGGGCGAGTCGTCGGAACGGAATCGCTTTGACGAGAGCCTCTTTGAGCTTGTCGGGCTGAGCCTGGAACAACGGGGTGTCGGTGGGTCCGGGGCACACGGCGTTCACGGTGATCTGGTGACGCGCCATTTCTCGTGCCAGCGACTTGCTCAAGGCGATCACGCCGCCCTTGGCGCCCGCGTAGATGGATTCGCCTGCGCTGCCGACTCGTCCGGCGTCGGAGGCAAGGTTGATCACCCGACCGCCCTGCCAGCCTTCGGTTGTCGACGCCTCGACCATTCCCGGTAGAAAGGCGCTCGCCATGTGGACTGGTCCGAGGTAGTTGATCGCGACCACCTTCTCCGCGAATTCGGTGCTCGCATTGAGGAATTGGTCGGTGCGGTCCCATCCCGCGGCGTTGACGAGGATGTCGGCGACACCGACCTCGGTGTTGACGGCGTCTCGTAGCGCGTCGACAGTGGCCCGGTCGGCGACGTCGACGGACATCGGCACGATGGCGGCGTTCTGCTCAGCTGTACGCTTGGCGGCGTCGAGGTCGAGATCGGCCGCGACGACCGTGGTGCCCTGCTCGGCGAATGCGAGCGTGATGGCCTTACCGATACCCGATCCTGCGCCGGTGACGACGGCGATGCTGTTGCTGCTCATGGGTTTTGCTCCTGTGGTCTGTGGTTGCTGCGGTCAGGCGCCGACGTACTTGTTGAAATCGGGTGCGCGCTTCTCGGCGAAAGCCGTTGCGCCCTCAAGTCCCTCGGGGGAGTGGGTGAAGAGGTCCAGTGCGCTCATCGCGAGATTGGAGAGTCCGGCCTGATGGTCGGAGTCCGCGTTGAAGCTCTGCTTGAGGAAGCGCAGCGTCGTCGGCGACTTCTCCGCGATCTCGGCAGCGATCTTCTTGGCCTCGTCGAGCAAATCTGCCGCCGGGACAACCCAGTTCACCAGGCCCCAACGCTCAGCCGTGGCGGCGTCGTATTGGCGGCACAGGTACCAGATCTCGCGCGCCCGCTTCTCGCCGACGACCCGTGCCAGGTAGGCCGAGCCGAATCCGGCGTCGAATGAGCCGACCTTGGGGCCCGACTGGCCGAAGCGTGCGGTGTCTGCGGCGATGGTCAGGTCGCACAGCACATGCAGCACGTGTCCGCCGCCGATGGCCAGTCCGTTGACCGCCGCGATGACGGGCTTGGGGATGTCACGGATCACCTTGTGCAGGTTGCCGATCTCGAACATGCCCGACTCCGACGGCCCGTAGTCGCCGGTCTCTGCTCGCTGCTTGACGTCGCCGCCGGTGCAGAAGGCCTTCTCTCCCGCGCCGGTCAGGATCACGGCCTGCACGTTGCGGTCGGCCCAGGCACGTCGGAAGGCGTTGATCATCTCTTCGACGGTCTTGGCGCGAAATGCGTTGTAGCGCTGCGGGCGGTTCATCGTGATGACCGCCGTCGGGCCCTCCACGACGTACTCGATGTCTTCGTAGTCGGTGGTGCCGTAGCTCATGTCTGTGCTCCTTCGCGATGATGGTTGCCGAGACGGAGTGACTCGGACTTCATAGTGAATGAACGTACATTCACTCCATTCGACGTGTCAAGGGTCACAGCTGAGTAGATTGTCGTTCGCGCAGGTCAACGCCCGTCGACTGGGCGTTTCCTTACGTCGACTGGGCGCTTCCTGATGCCGACTGGGCGCTGCGTCACGCCGACCGGGCGCTGTCTAGTACGCGCTCCCGCTCAGCGGCGCGGCACGGTCGCACGGGACCGGGCGGGGGTGTGCGGGGTCGAGTGCGTTCAGGACGAAGTACGCGGCGCGACGCGAACCCGCGATGCCCGCGTGTTCGGTGAAGTCCACCGGGCAGCCGTCCTGGACGACGATGTTGCGCACGTTGGAGCCACCCGGCGGCAGACCGAGCGTGTACGGGACGACGGCCTCGTCGTAGCGGGTTGCGATGTTGGTGTAGCTGATCTCGGGGTAGTAGTAGCCGCCCGTAGCGATCTTGCGCATCACGTCCGAGCTGGGGTCGAGTTCGGCGCATCCCTGGCAGAGCGGAGTCTGTGCCGCCGAGATGCCGAGCTTGCGAACCGTCGGCAGGATCAGGTCGGCCCCGGCCACCGTCGAACCCCGCCACGCCGGGGCGATCGATACGTGCTTGTCGATCTTGCCCCGTCCGCCAAGGTATTTCGCGTAGTACGCGGGCACGACGGTGCCCTGCGAATGTCCGACGACGTCGACCTTGGATGCACCCGTCGCGGCGAGGACCTTGTCGACGAAACGCCCGAATTGTGCTGCGCTGTCTTCGATCAGTCCCATTCCGCCGACGGCAGGACCTGGCCACGGCAGCTCATCGAGTGCCCCGTAGGTGAGCGCGAAGACGCAGTAGCCCTCGTTCTTCAGCAGCGGAACGTATGTGCCCCAATTGGTTTGCTGCGATCCGCCCGTTCCGTGTGCGAGCACCACGGGGTAGGGATGTTTTGACGTCGGGCGGCAGGAGAAGTCGTTGGAGCCCGGGAGCGATCCGCCATGATTTGCCAACTCCGGCGCGATGCCCGAGAAGAAGTTGAACGTCACCGGTAGAGGAGCCGCCGACGCGGTGCCCGCAGTCGTCGTCCCGGCGAGCAAGCCGAGTGCCGCAGCGACCGCAACGAGTAGTGAGAAACCCCGAATCCGCATGAACACCTAACCTAGCAAGTGCTTGGTGCGCGCGGGTGGGTTGCGTCGAAAAGCGTGTCGTCGACGCCGCGCTGCTTGCTCGGAGGTCGGCGCTCAGTCGGTGGTTGTCGTTCAGTCCAGCCCGCGTTGCGCAGTCCGGTCGCCGCGTCGAGATGCCGCGCGCTGGAGGAGGAAGACGCCTGTGCCCGCTACGCCGACGGCGAGGCCGACGAGACACACGGCCAGCGTCCGACCGCCGCCCCAACCCGTGGCCCACACGACGATCGTCGCCACCAGCCACGCGACCATACCGACGACGATCACCGGCTCGGGTGCCCGCAGCGATTGCGGCAATTGGGGGATCTCGGGTTCATCGGCCACGGAGGACAGGGTAACTTCCCCCTTGTGACAAGCGATCCCTCGAGTGATCCGACACAGCCATCGAACGCCGACGCACAGTCGGCTGAACCGAGCGCCCAGTCGGCGCAACCGGACGCCCAGTCGGCGCAACCGAGCACCCAGTCGGCGCAACCGGACGCCCAGTCGACGGAACCGACGCGGAGGTTCGGGGCTGTTGACCGCTTCTTCAAGGTCAGCGAACGCGGTTCGACGCTGAACCGCGAGGTGCGCGGCGGTCTGGTGACCTTCTTCACGATGGCCTACATCGTGGTGCTCAATCCGATCATCATCGGCGGCATACCGGGCGAGTCCAAGAACGCCGACGTCCTCGGCAACGTGCTGCCCATCGCGCAGGTCGCGGCCGTCACCGCGCTCGTCGCGGGCGTCATGTCGATCATCTTCGGACTCGTTGCGAACTATCCCTTCGCCATCGCCACCGGTCTGGGCATCAACAGCCTGCTCGCGGTGACCATCGTCCCCGAGGTCACCTGGCCCGAGGCGATGGGGCTGGTCGTGGTCGACGGCATCATCATCGTCATCCTGGCGATCACCGGATTCCGCACCGCGGTGTTCAATGCTGTTCCCGCAGAACTGAAAGCAGCGATCGCAGCGGGTATCGGCTGCTTCGTGGCGTTCATCGGATTCGTCGACGCCGGGTTCGTCCGCCGCATCCCCGACGCCGCGGGCACCACCACGCCGGTCCAGCTCGGCTTCGGTAACTCGATCACCACGGTGCCGACGCTCGTCTTCGTGATCGGCGTCCTGCTCATGGGCGCGTTGATGGTGATGAAGGTGCCGGGTGGTCTGCTCCTCGGCATCATCATCACGACGATCATCTCGATCATCCTGGAGTCGACGCTGCATCTCGGCTCGGGCGCGCAGAAGCAGGGCGGCTGGTCGCTGTCGGTGCCGAAGATCCCCGACTCGGCAGGTGGACTGCCCGATCTGAGTCTCGTCGGCAACGTCGACCTCTTCGGTGCCTTCACTCGAATCGGCGTGCTTGCGGCGTGTGTGTTCGTCTTCGCGCTGGTGCTGTCGAACTTCTTCGACGCGATGGGCACGATGACCGGCCTCGGCCGCGAGGCCGGACTCGCCGACGACAAGGGCAATCTGCCCGGCGTTGGTAAGGCGCTGGTCGTCGAGGGCACCGGTGCGATCGTGGGCGGTGTGGCGTCGTCGTCGTCGAACACGGTCTTCGTCGAGTCGGCGTCGGGCATCGCCGAAGGTGCCCGAACGGGCCTGGCCAACATCGTGACCGGTGGACTGTTCATCGTGGCGATGTTCCTGACGCCGCTGTACGAGGTCATCCCGTCCGAGGCCGTCGCGCCTGCACTGGTCATCGTCGGTGCGCTGATGATGGGTCAGGTGACCCGCATCGACTTCACGAAGTTCGAGTACGCCCTCCCGGTGTTCCTGACGATCGTCACCATGCCGTTCACCTACTCGATCGCCAACGGCATCGGCGTCGGATTCATCAGTTGGGTGGTGATGGCCGCAGCGGCGGGCAAGGCGCGCAAGGTGCACCCGTTGATGTGGGCGATCGCGATCGTCTTCGCTCTCTACTTCGCGCGCGAACCCATCTCCAACCTGATCAGTTGACCACAAAACCGGGCAATTCGACCCAATGTCGTCCGTTCGAGTTGTGAAAACGGCCGGTCAGTACTGCAAATGCTGTGCGGCAAACTAATGTAAGGTCCGTGAGTACACCGACCGACGACGGTTTATCGGGTGCCCTGGCGCTAGCGATTGTGCGCTTGGCGCGGCGACTTCGCCTTCGTAGACAGAACCAACTCGTATCTTTGACCCAGTTGTCGGCATTGTCGACGCTGCACATCGAGGGCGCGATGACGCCCGGCGCGCTGGCGGCCGCAGAGCGCGTCAAGCCGCCGTCGATGACGCGCGTGCTGGCATCGCTGTCCGATCTCGGCATGATCGAGCGCGCGCCGCACCCCACCGACGGGCGTCAGGCCATCGTGACGCTGGCTCCCGCGGGCGAGGAGGTCATCGTCGCCGAGCACGCCGCTCGACGCGCCTGGCTCTCCGATCAGATCGACGCACTGACCGACGACGAGCGCGCAACCCTCCGCAGCGCCCTGCCGGTCCTCGCCAAACTGATCAGCGAAACCGACGAGCCCACCTGAGCAGCGCCCCGCCGATCGAGCCAACCCCGACGCCGGTCGAGCGCCTCGACGCTGATCGAACCAACCCCCGACGCTGATCGAGCTGCCCACCGCTGATCGAGCTTGTCGAGATCACCCGCCGGTCGAGCGCCCGCCCCGCTGATCGAGCTGCCCACCGCTGATCGAGCCTGTCGAGATCAGAAAAACGTCCCCGAGAACGGTGCGCGGTCGGCGGCGAACGCCTGGGTCAGCGCGTGCAGCGTGTCGTCGGAGTCTGTCCACAGGCGTCCCGCGCTCGCGAACAGCGACGGCTGCACCCCGCCGAGGAACAAACTCGACAGCACCGAAATGTCCATGCGCACAGTCGGATTCGACGTCGACGGCGCGACGATCGCGCCACCGTTCCGCACCGATACGTCGAAGACTCCCGCGCGCTCCCGGTACCCGTCGGTGACCTCGAGGACGATGTCGAGGTCTGCGGAGTACGTGCGTGCGCCGAGCGCGGCGGCGACGTCGAGGATCGCCACCCACATCTTGTCGGAGCGTCCGGTGACCGGAGCCGAGCGCAGGTCGGTGAGCTTGGCACGCAGCGGATCGTCGACCGGGATCGACGCCGTCAGTGACGGCACCAGGTCGAGTCCGAGCAGCACCCGCCACAGCTCGGTGTGTGCGTCGTCGGTGATCGCGAACAGTTCCTCCACCTCGCCGCGCACCTGGCCGGCAGAGCTCTTGTGGATGCGGTAGCTCGCATAGCCGTCGGGGTGCAGCAGGTAGTGCAGGCCGCTGGCGGCCGGGGGACGCTCCGACGGTCGGTCGGCGAGGATCGGAGCCCACCACTGCGGTGTCCGCGCGAGCGCGCCCGGGCGTGTGCGCGCCCACCGTGCGTGAATGTCGGGGATCGTCGCGGCGACCTGCTCGGGGGTGCCGAAGTAGACCTCGGGGTGATCGGGCGCCTCGGCGCGCAGCGTCGGTTGTCCGGGGGTCACCTCGACGCTCTCGGCGAAGCATGCCGGGCCGAACCCGAACCGCTCGTAGATGGTCCCCTCCGACGCGGTGAGGATCGCGAACGCGAAACCCTCGCTCTCCCACTGAGAGAACAGCTCGGTGATCATCCGACGCAGAATTCCTCGTCGACGATGCGTCGACGCGACCGACACCCAGGACAGGCCGGCCGCGGGAACCTGTGCACCACCGGGGACCGTCATCTGCATCCGGTAGAACATCGACACCCCGACGAGTGGACGGTCGTCGTGCCAGGAGTCTCGGACCAGCACGACGTCGTCGTCGGAGACCTTCCCGCGGAGATCGGTGCGCTCGTCGTCGGAAATGGGATTTCGCATGGCGAACGCGCGAGCATCCGTGGTGATGATCTCGTTCCAATCGGCGTCGGTGGCCCGTCCGAGGTCGAGTGTGTTGTTGCGATTGTCCGGTGATCTCACTCCTCAACCGTGTCACATGGGTGGGCGTGAGAAACAATTCGGACTGCTTACGGCAGACTGGACCGCGTGTCCGAGCCTGTATCAGCCCCACCTCTGGCGGTCGACGTCATCGACATCGACGACCCCACCGACCTGCGCGTCGACGACTTCCGCGACCTCAACTCCGTCGACCGCCGCCCCGACCTGCCGACGCTGCCGGGCGGCCGACCGGGCAAGGGGCTCGTGATCGCCGAGGGCGTGCTGGTGGCTCAACGCATGATCGCGTCGCGGTTCACCCCGCACGCCTTTCTGGGCGTTGACAAGCGACTCAACGAGCTGTCCGACGACCTGCGGAACCCGAGCCTGTCCGGGGTGCCGTTCTATCGCGCGAGCGCCGAGGTGATGGCCGAGATCGTCGGATTCCATCTCAACAGGGGAGTGCTGGGCGTGGCGCGCAGACCAGCCGCATTGGAGGTCGACGACGCGCTCGCGAACGCCAGGACCATCGCCGTGCTCGAGGGCGTCAACGACCACGAGAACATCGGCAGCATCTTCCGCAACGCGGCGGGCCTCGGCGTCGACGCCGTCCTGTTCGGTGCCGGCTGCGCCGATCCGCTGTATCGACGCTGCGTGCGCGTGTCGATGGGTCACGCGCTTCTCGTGCCGCACGCTCGCTTCGACGACTGGCGCGGCGCGCTCGACCTCCTCGCCGATCACGGCTTCACGACGGTGGCGCTCACCCCGCGCGAGTCCGCGGTCCCGCTCGCCGACGCGGTCTCCGCCGACAAGGTGGCCGTACTCGTCGGAGCCGAGGGCCCCGGTCTCAGCGAGACCGCCATCCGGGGCTCCCACGTCGCGGCACGCATTCCGATGAGCCGGGGCACGGATTCGCTCAACGTCGCGACCGCAGCGGCGATCGCCTTTTACGAGCGTGTCCGATCAGGGACGATAGATCGGTGAGCCTCGCCGAGTTCGACGACCCGACCGCGTCGGCACTGTCATCGGTGGGAATGGACCGCGGCGAACCGACGCCATGGGCGAGCGGACTGTTCGTCGCGACGACGTGTGCGATCTACTGTTCGCTGCTGCTCGTCGGCCTCTACACGCTCGTCGCCGACATCACGCCGTGGTCGGCGGCAGCTCGCTGGATCGGAGTCGCCGTGGCGATCCTCGTCGCTGGAGGACTCGGCTGGACACTCTGGCCACTACGCGACCGACCCGTGTGGCGGTGGATCGTGTGGGGCTCGATGATCGGCTTTCTCGCCGGAGTTGGGTCGTCGATCGCCCTGGCGTTCCTGAACCCCTGAGCTGGACTTCTGACCTGGACTTCTGGTCGGCCAGACTGTCGTGCTCGAGCCTATGTATCGGCGCCGAAGCCGAAGTACCGCGCGACGCGGCGCGTCCAGCCGGCCGACTCGTCGACGTACTCGCCGTCCGCGGGTAGCCCTGCTTCGACATCCCCTGCCCCGCCGACACCATTCGACGACACCGACGGAACCGGCGCGGTGACAGCGTCCTCGACGGCCGCGACTCCCGGTGCGTCACGCGGCCCGAAGTCGAGCGCTCCCGGCCGACTCGCCCCAGGCTCGACCACCCCGGGCTCGATCACATCAGCCTCGACCACATCAGGCTCGACGACCTCGGCCTCGACCACGGGTTCGTCCTGCCCCTCGGCCCCCGCTCCCTCGGCCACAACCCCCTCGGCCACCGGCGCCGGAGCGATCGGTTCGGCGATCGGGATGCCGACGGCGGGCGTGTCCGCGGGAGTCGGAGCAGGCGGCTCAGGCGGAGAGTCGACGACGGGCCGCGGTTCCGGCGCGCGCTCGGCCTGCAGTGCCTGTTCGCGCGCGCTCGCCGCGGCTGCGGTTGCAGCAGCGGTGGCCGCAGCGGCCGTGGTGCTGGCCTCGCGGTAGCGCTCGTCGTCGGCCTCGGTCGGTTCGTAGTCTGCGGGCCGGATGGCGAATCCGGTGACGGGAATCGTCAATGGCTCCAGGTCGCTCGGTGCTAGCGGCCGGGTGAAGCGGAATCCCAACCACTCGCGGTTGCCCTGCTCGGCGAGCTGCTGCGGATGGAACGGCAACGCCAGCGGATCGGGTGCGACACCCGGGGCATACCGAAGCGGATGCTCACCTCCCCAGAACGGCTTCTCGAACGGGTACGGCAGGCCGTCGTCTTCGATGATGCTGACGGGATCGGCGGCAAACGAGCGTCGAAGCGTTCCGCCTTCCCACCGGGCGAAAACGCCTGTCGCAGAATCGGGTTCGGTGTAGAGCAGTACTGCCGCGGCGCTCTCGGGAATCGACGCCGCGGTGCGGATGGTCTCGACGGTGCGCGTCAACGTCGACGGCTTCGACGTCGCGAACAGCGAACACGACACCACGGTCAGCGGACCGTAGAAACCCGCGTATACCTGCGAGTCGTCGGAGTCCATCGCCGCGGCGAGGTTGGTGTCGACGGACGGGACGAGGACGCTGTCGCCATAGATTGCCGACGCCAGCTTCTTGGCCGCGTCGACGTCGTTGGTGACGCCGGATCGGAGAACGTCGACGGGAGTGTCGGTGTCGATGAACCACAGAGTGACTGCGCGTGCGGACATGGAGGCCGGTGCTCAGCTGTTCCCGTTGCTGCGCACGCCGAGCAGCACGTCTTCCCAGGCGGGCACTGCAGGCTTGCGTGACTTGCGACGACGATGCTCGGTCGGCTTGTCGTCGGTGGTCGACGTCGACGTGTCCGAGCCTGTCGGTGCGTCCTGAGTGCCGCGATCGGTGTCCGTGGCCGGAGCTTCGTCGACGACGGTCGGCTCCTGCGCGGCGTCGTCGTCGATCCCGAAGTCGAGAGTGTAGGTGTCGTGCTCCACCCGCACCTCGACGTGCCGCGAGCGCTGAGCCCCGATCAACGCGTTGGCGTCGAAGGTGACTTCCTCGTGGTCGTCGTCGGCGGGCGTGATCGTCGGCGTGCTCACCGGGATGAGTCGACGTCGCGGTTCGATCGTCTCGGGGTGGATGAGCTCCTCGGCGAGATCGTCGAGCGGAACTGCGGTTCCGCCGTGCGAGCCGGGAGAAAAGCGCCAGTGCGCATGATGCTCGGTGTGCCCGACCTGCCAGTTGACCTGAACGACCCACTGTCCGTCGTCGCCCTTCCAGGCGTCCCAGGTCGCTTCGTTGGGGTTCTGGCCGTACGCGGCGAGTCCCTCGGTCACCGTGTCGCCGAGCGTCTCGGTCGACGGTCCGTCGTGGCGGATGGGGTGGGCGAGTGCGCCGAGTTCGGTCGCGCGCTGACGTTCGAGCAGCACCGGGTGGGCGAAGCGCTCGATCTTGTCCTTCGGCACTCCGGCGACTGCCGCGACCTCCTCGACACTCGCGCCCGCACGGATGCGGGACTGGATTTCTCGGGGGCGCAGCGACGATTCCATTTCAATCTCGATCTGTCCGAGGCGGGAGAGGTCACCGCGGGCGGCCGCGCGGAGCCGCTCGTCGGCGTCGAGCTTGAAACGCTCACCGGATTCGGTGTCCTGGCAGATGACATGCGAGCCGTCGACGTCGACGCCGACGACCCGAAGTTCACGCATCATCTGCTCCTCCTCTGGTGGCCATGAGTGCGGGCATTGTCGTCAGGTTAGACCACAGACACGCGTGGGACGGTCGGGACACGCGGCAAATCCGCAGGTCGCACCCAAACGTGCGGCCCTGCAAGCGCCAGACGCGGCCCGAACGTGCAAACGCGGTCGGTGTACCAACCGCGTCTGCCAACTCGAGCCGCGTCTGTGCGGAAAACGTCAGAGCTTGCCGACGACGTAGTCGATCGCGGCGGTCAGGGTGCTGACATCGTCGGGCTCGATCGCCGGGAACATGCCGATGCGGAGCTGGTTGCGCCCGAGCTTGCGGTACGGCTCGGTGTCGACGATCCCGTTGGCGCGCAGCACCTTTGCGACCTGCGCGGCGTCGACGTCGTCGGTGAAGTCGATCGTTCCGACGACCTGGCTGCGCAGCGCCGGGTCGGCGACGAACGATGTCGCGAACTCGCTGGCCTCGGCCCACGAGTACAGGCGCGAGCTGGAGTCGGCCGTACGCGCGACGCACCAGTCGAGTCCGCCGTTGCCCAGCATCCACTGGATCTGGTTGTCGAATAGCAGCAGCGTCGCGAGTGCAGGCGTGTTGTACGTCTGGTTCTTCGCGCTGTTGTCGACGGCCGTCGGCAGCGACAGGAACTCCGGGCACCAGCGATCGGTGTGGGCGATCTGGTCGATGCGCTCGAGGGCAGCGGGACTCATCACCGCGATCCACAGGCCGCCGTCGGAGGCGAAGCACTTCTGCGGTGCGAAGTAGTAGACGTCGGTGTCGGCGATGTCGACCGGCAGGCCGCCTGCGCCCGACGTGGCGTCGATGGCGATCAGCGCGTCGTCGGAGCCCGCGGGACGGACGACGGGCACAGCAACACCGGTCGACGTCTCGTTGTGGGCCCACCCGATGAGGTCGACGCCGCCGAAGTCGTCGACGGTCAGAGCCGCCGGATCCGGTGCGGTTCCCGGATCGGTGGAGATCACCGCGGGGGAGTCGAGGAACGGCGCCTTCTTGGCGACCGTCGCGAACTTGGAGCTGAACTCGCCGTAGGTCAGGTGCAGCGAACGCTGCTTGATCAGGCCGAACGCCGCCGCATCCCAGAACGCAGTGGTGCCGCCGTTGGAGAGCACCACCTCGTAGCCCTCGGGCAGCGAGAACAGGTCGGCGAGACCCGCGCGGATCGAGCCGACGACGTTCTTCACCGGCGCCTGGCGGTGGGAGGTGCCAATCACCGACGCTCCGATGTCGACCAGAGACTGCAGTTGCTCGGGGCGCACCTTCGACGGTCCGCAGCCGAACCGGCCGTCGGAGGGCAGCAGCTCTGCGGGGATGGTGATGGATTCGATGGCGACGTCGCTCATGCCCGCAATTCTAGGGATGTGGTGCCGACCACTGCGTTCCGCCCCTCCCCGCGCGCTTACAACCCCGGTTTGACGACGTCGCCCCACCCCTCGACGTCCTCGGGTCGACGCGGCGCGGGACCGGTGTAGAGCGCCGCGGGGCGGACAAGCTTGCCGAGCTGCTTCTGCTCGAGAATGTGTGCGCACCAGCCGGCGGTGCGCCCGCAGGTGAACATCGCCGGCATCATGTGGGGTGGTACCTCGGCGAAGTCGAGGATGACTGCCGCCCAGAATTCGACGTTGGTTTCGATGGCCCGGTCCGGGCGTCGCTCGCGCAGTTCGGTCAGCGCGGCCTGCTCGAGTGCGGCGGCCACCTCATAGCGCGGGACGTCGAGTTCCGATGCGGTGCGGCGCAATACGCGTGCTCGCGGGTCCTCGGCTCGGTACACGCGGTGCCCGAAGCCCATCAGCTTCTCTTTGCGGTCGAGGATTCCCCTGACCAAACCTCTTGCGTCACCGGTCTTTTCGACCTCTTCGATCATCGGCAACACCCGCGCCGGTGCGCCGCCGTGTAGCGGTCCCGACATCGCTCCGATGGCTCCCGAGAGCGACGCCGCGACGTCGGCTCCGGTGGACGCGATCACCCGCGCAGTGAAGGTCGATGCGTTGAGTCCATGCTCGGCTGCACTCACCCAGTAGGCGTCGATCGCCGCGATGTGTTTCGGGTCGGGTTCGCCCTTCCACCGCGTCATGAATCGGGCGGTGACGGTCGGGCATTCGTCGATAATCCGTTGCGGCACTGCGGGTTGGTGGATGCCGCGTGCCGATTGCGCGACGTACGAGAGCGCCATCACCGACGCGCGCGCGAGGTTGGCGCGTGCGGTGGCGTCGTCGATGTCGAGCAGTGGCTGGTAGCCCCAGATGGGGGCGAGCATGGCCAGCGCGGCCTGCACGTCGACGCGGACATCGCCGGTGTGGATGGGCAGCGGGAATGGTTCTGCGGGCGGTAGTCCGTCGCCGAACCGGCCGTCGACGAGTAGGGCCCATACATCGGCGAAGGTGACGGCGTTCTCGACCAGATCCTCGATGTCGACCCCGCGATAGCGCAGGTTACCGCCGTTCTTGTCCGGTTCGGCGATCTCGGTCGTGAAGGCGACGACGCCCTCGAGTCCCGGTACGAAGTCGTCGGGAATGCTGTTCGCCACAGGGGCCACCTCTCTCCACGCAACACCGTGGGAAGTGCGTGGCGCGGGGCTGCGGCGCCACCCCAGCACTCTAGGTCACTCCATCAGGTGCGGCACAGCGGGACGCCTCTCCCAATGGGCGGTGACGGGTCGGGTCGGGGAGTACCGTCGGCGTCGTGGACAACGACCCCATCGACCTGCCCGGTATGCGCGTCGGTTACGGCGGCGGCATCCCACCCAACGTCGGCGACGGCGATCGAGCGGCTGGCGCAGACGGGGTGCGGGACAATCTCGATCCGAGCTGGCTCGACGGTGAGCCGCCGTGGCTCGAACTGTTCATTGTGTGGTTGCGCGAAGCCGTTGCCGCGCGCATCCCCGAACCCAACGCGATGGTGCTCGGAACAGTCGACGTGAACGGACTTCCGGCCACACGGACCGTGCTGTGCAAGGGAGTCGACGCCGGGGGCGTCGTGTTCTTCACCGGGTACGAGTCTGACAAGGGGCACGACCTCGCCGCCAACCCTTTTGCCGCCGTGACGTTTCCATGGATCGCATTGGAACGACAGGTTCACTTTCGCGGGCCTGTGACCAAGGTCAGCGACGCCGAGACGCAGGCGTATTGGAACAACCGCCCGCGCGGCTCTCAATTGTCGGGTTACGCGTCGGAACAGTCACGCGAGATCGGTAGCCGTGCCGAGCTCGAAGCCAAGGCGGCGTCGGTCGCCGAGCAGTTCGGCGGATTCGACGACGGCGATCCAGTACCCACGCCGTCGAATTGGGGTGGGTACCGAATCGAACCGGTCTTCGTCGAGTTCTGGCAGGGCCGAGCCAACCGACTGCACAACCGGGTGCGGTTGACCATGATCGACGGTTGCTGGCGGTCGGCTCGGTTGCAGCCGTAGAGCTTTCGCCAAGGTCACAGGGGCGGGAGCCAAGCGGGCGGTACGACAAGACCCATCTGCCGGTCCACAGGGGACCGTGTTTTCGTGACCAAGTTCTTCGCATGCGTTAAGCTTCGCGGCAGCATGTTCGGGGAGTGGTTGCGACAGTTGGGGAGGGCTGGTTGAGCGAGAGCGATCTCGAGCAGTGGTTTGCCGACCTCCCGCCGTGGCCTACCTCGGGTACGACTCCGATGCACGAACTCGCGCGCGAGTCGTCGAGTGTATTGGTGGCCTCGAAAGTCGCCGGTTCGGATACCGCTTCGTCGAGCGAGGAATCCGGGTCAGCCTCTCCCTCGCAGGAGCTCGACGCCTTCCTCACCTCCCAGGCCGAACGCTTGCGCGAGGACACTCGCCAGAAGCGAGAGAACGCGGCAGGTCCGCGCACCTGGCACAAGAGGCGAGGAACACTCGTCGGCGCGGGGGCAGGGATCCTCGTAATCGCGGTGATCGCAACTGTTCTCGGTGTCGCTCTGTCGGGGTCCGACGAACGCGAGTCGACCACTGCGCGGCCGTCGCCAGTCGGTCCGACAGAAAGCACCACTGCGTCTATCACATGCCCTGCCAGCGTGAATGGCGCCGTGACCACGGGAGCTGGTGCGGGAGACCAGAGTTCGGGCCCCAACGTGATCAAGGCGTTCAACTATGCGTATTACGTCGACAAAAGCGCTCAGAAAGCCAAAGCTGTGACGACGCCGAACGCGGTCGCTGCTGTCGATGTCATGCAGAAGTTCATCGACCAACGCGGCGTCGGCACCAGTCACTGCCTCTCGATCACTGATCAAGGGAACAACACCTATGGTGTGACGCTCACCGAGACTCCGCCGAATGGCGGGGCGCCGATCGTCTACCAGCAGACCATCAGTACTGTGCAGGCCGGTGGCAAGTACTGGATCACGTCGATCAAGTCTGAAAACTGATTTTCAACGCCACTATTCGGGGTTCTCGGTCTCAGGTCGAGAAGTAATGAGGGGGACAACGCGACGATGACACGGTCAGCCAAGAACCGGACTCGCGAAGCAGCATTGGACGTACGCCGACCTTCGATGAAGACGGCGGTCACCTCTGCGGTTCTTGTCGCCTCCATCGCGACTGCGTTGGGTGCCGGTTCGGCGGCAGCTGTGGAACAGGGCGGAACGAACCCCAACGATTCCGTGCCGCAGCAGGGTGGCACCGCGCCGACCGATACCGCACCCCAACAGGGCGGTACGGCTCCGACGCCGGCGCCCGAACCATCCGCGCCGATCAACGTCCCCGGTGCTGGTTCGATCCCGGCCCCGCCCCAAGAAGCTCCTTACCAGCCGTACACCGCTGCCCCGCAGTATGAGGAGTCGGGCTACACCGACCCCGGCTACAGCACGTACTACAGCCCCGTACCCGACGCGCCGCTCCAGGCGCCGAAGCCCGTTGCGCCGGTGCGTCCGATTGCGCCGCCGCCCAACAAGATTCGCGTCGGAAACTTCGTGACCGACATACCCGACGGCATGTCGGACAAGGATGTCAACTCCATCAACGCGTGGTCGGCCTACGGTGAGGCCAAGATCGCCCAGAACCTGATCTCCCTCGGCGTGCCGAAGGACAAAGCGTCGCGTCAGGCCGCGGCCACGATCATCGGCGTGGCCATCGGTGGTACCGCAGGTGCTGCCGCCGGTGTCATTCCCGTAGCGCTTGTCGGCGTGCTCCCGGGCGCAGCGGTCGGTGCGGGCGTCGGTGCCGGTGTCGGCGCCGTTGCCCTGACCCCGGTTTCGGTGCCCGGCGTGGGAACACTCTCGGGGGGCGCCGTCGGCGCTCTCATCGGCCTCCCGATCGGCATGGCAGGCGGAGCGGCAGCAGGCGCTGTCGGCGGAGCCGCCCTCGGCGCGACGATCGGCGGCACCATCGGTGGCATCGCCGCGTACACGCTCGGCGCAGGCGATCCGGGTGCGCACCCGCAGGAGCCCTGGAAGCTCGACGAGAACGGAAATCCCAAGCAGCCCAAGCACGCCAAGCCTGAGCCGGTCGATCCCAGCATCAACCAGTTCGAGTTGTCGGTTCCTGCTGAGTCAGCCGCCGAACAGGGGCTGCCCGGCGTCGACTACGTGGTCAACTATCGCGGCGATGTCAACGTGAAGGTTGGCAACCAGACCACCACGTGGTCGGCAGAGCAGGCGCAGGCGCCGTACAAGGCACTCGGGCCGCTCGGCGCTGCGCTCGAGAAGCACTTCCGCGAGCTGACCAAGCAGATGACGGGCAGTCTCGACGCTCAGGTTCCCGGCTCCGAGGTCAACTGGCCCCAGGAGGCTGTGGGTCGCCACGCACTGCCCGACGATGCAGCGGCAACGGAAGGCGTTGCGGCACAGTCGACTCCGGTGGCAGCGACAGTCGACGCCCCGGCGGACGCGACCAAGACAGACGTATCTCAGTCCGAAGAAGCAGCACCCGCCGTCGCCAAGGTGGGTCGGCACGCAGCAGGCCGCTGATCGACATGTCCGACACCAGCGTGCAGGGAGCAACTCAACAGGCGGCCGCGATGCCACACGCGGTCGTCGTGGTGGGCTCTGCCGGTGGTGTCGGAACGTCGGTGATCTCAGCTCTTCTCGCTGAATATCGAGCGGCGACGACGCTCGGCGCCGCGTCGTGGTGGGTTGACGCATCGGGCAACGACTGCGATATCGAGTTGCGGCTACAGGGACGTGGCGACCCGTCGTTGCTGCGAAGCGAACTCGGTACCGGCCTCCACCTCGCCGCCGAAGGAGCATCGGTGGTCGACACGGTCGAGGAAGTCTGGGGCAACGGCGCCGTGCCGGTCGTCGACGCCGGTGCGCGTCTACTCACATCACTTGCCGATCTCACCGACGACGTATTGGTCGACAAGGTCACGCCGGTGATCGTGCTCAATGTACGGCCTGATCTCCTCAACCGGGCGCGCCCGTTCTTGTCCGAGTGGCACAAGGCGGGCGTGCTCGAACGGTCCGTCGTCGTGCTCAACAACCCCATTCCGCTACCGAATCAGGCGTCGCTCCGGACACTGCTGATCGACACCGTCGGCGCGAGCGTGGCTGCCGTCGTCGGATTCGACTACGAGCCGGTGCTCGGCAGCGGGCTGGCAATGGGCCGCGTTGCGCAGGAGAAGTTCCTCCCGGCGACATGGGTGTCGTTGCAGGCTCTCGCGCAGGCGACGCAGGGCCCGGCCGCCCAGTAGGTAATACGCCAACGGGATTCACTCGCTGGTAGTACGTGTCGCTAAACTGCTTCGGTGCCCCGCCTGCTCGCCGATACGACGCCTCTGCGCAATATCTACTTTCGGCGTCTCTGGGTGGCGAACATCGTCACCGTCATCGGCGCTCAACTGACGATCGTCGCGGTACCGGCCCAGATCTACACCATCACAGGCAGTTCCGCATATGTGGGACTCACCGGACTCTTCGGTTTGGTGCCACTCGTCATCTTCGGTCTGTGGGGCGGGGCGCTCGCCGACGTGCTGGATCGTCGAATCTTGTTGATCTGCACCACGATAGGACTGATCGCGTGCAGTGCGGCATTCTGGGCGCAGTCGGCCTTCGGTGTCGGGAATGTCTGGATTATCCTGTCGCTCTTCGCGATTCAGCAGGCATTCTTCGCGGTCAACCAGCCCACGCGTACGGCAGTTCTGCCGAGACTGCTTCCCGACGAAGAGTTGCCGGCAGCGCTGTCGTTGAACATGACGGTCATGCAGGCCGGCGCGATAGCCGGGCCGCTCGTCGGTGGCGCACTGATCCCGATACTCGGCTATCCGCTCCTCTATCTCCTCGACACCATCTTCCTGGTACCGACGCTCGCGGCAGTCGTGATGTTGCCCGCGCTGCGGCCACTCAGTGGCGACGCGCCCAAGGTGCCCGGGCTTCGCTCGGTCATCGACGGTCTGCGCTATCTCGGGGCGCACAAGATCCTGATGGTGTCGTTCGTGGTCGACCTCATTGCCATGATCTTCGGTATGCCGCGGGCGCTGTTTCCGCAGATGGCCCACGAGAACTTCGGCGGGCCGATCGACGGCGGCTGGGCGTTCGCGCTGTTGTTCGCATCAATCCCTGCCGGTGCCGTGATCGGCGGTGTCTTCTCCGGATGGGTGAGCCGCGTCCAACGGCAGGGCCTGGCTGTCATTGTGTGCGTCATTATTTGGGGCGTCGCGATCGCCGGTGCGGGTATCGCGGTGGGATTTGCTCATGGTCGCGCAATGCCGTGGCTCCCGGTTGCCCTGGTGCTGCTGATGATCGGTGGTGCCGCCGACATGGCGTCGGCGGCATTCCGTCAGTCGATCCTGTTGGCCGCGGCCAACGACGACGTGCGCGGTCGACTGCAGGGCGTGTTCATCGTCGTCGTCGCCGGTGGTCCGCGAATCGCCGACGTCGTGCATGGCGCGGTCGCGGTGTCGATCGGCGTCGCACTCACCACGACCGGTGGTGGTGTGCTCGTCGTGATCGGCACAGTCCTTGCCGCGCTTGTGGTTCCGGCATTCGTGCGATATCGCATCGGGCGCACCATCACCGAACGGGCCGAAGGCCAGGGCTGAGCGTCGAGATCGTCGACGATGCCCTGACCAGCGGATCAGAGATTTCGATGCCAAGATGGAGCGCATGACTGTCACCGTCGGGGAATCGCGCAGCGGCTTTCGTGTCCCGCTCATCGACATCACGCCGTATATCGCGGGCGGTAGCGCCGCCGACAAAGCCGTCGTCGCCGCGCAGATCGACGACGCCGCCAGTTCGGTGGGCTTCATGCAGATTGTGGGGCACGAGATTCCATCGGCCGTGATCGACGAGTTCACCGCGGTGCTCGACGATTTCTTCGCGCTACCCCTCGACCAGAAGAAGGCGTATCGCACCCCGCCGGAGATCAATCGCGGGTACGCGCCGCCGAAGTCCGAATCACTCTCGTTGTCGCTCGGCGTCGAATCAGCGAATCGCATGAACGACTTCTTCGAGGCATACAACGTCGGCGTCGAAGCCAAGGAGTACCCAGATCTCGAGCTCCCCGACGACCAGTACGCCGACAACACCTGGCCGCAGGTCGACCACTTCGAGGCCGCGGTGTCGACATACTTTGCCGAGGCTCGACGGGTCGCGCACACCCTGACCAAGATCTTCGCCGACGCCCTGGACCTCCCGCCCGACTTCTTCGACGGCTACACCGACCACTCACTCGACGTGCTGCGCATGAACAACTACGCGCTGCCGCCCGGCGAGGTTGAGCTCGACGGCGAGCTGACGGGCATGGGGGAGCACACCGACTACGGCATCGTCACCGTGCTCTGGGCCGACCAGGTGCGCGGTCTGCAGGTGCTCGACGGCAACGGACAGTGGCACGACGTCGCTCCCGAGGACGGGGCATTACTGATCAACCTCGGTGATCTGATGGCCCGCTGGACCAATGAGCGCTGGATGTCGACGCTGCATCGGGTCAAGCCGCCGATCGTCGACGGGAGTATCGAACGCCGACGCTCCGCCGCCTACTTTCACGACGGCAACATCGACGCGACGATCTCCACACTTCCGTCGTGCGTCGGCGCCGGAAGCCGGTACTCGCCGATCACGGTGGGCGAGCACATCGGTGCGAAACTCGCCGGATCACGTGCAGGACAAGCAAATCCGTACGCCAAACGTGAAGCTGCCCGAGTCCAGCGTGCGATGCAGCGGGGACTCGGGCAGCAGTAGATCGCTCACGGCCGGTGTCCGGTGGTCAAGGGCCGCGGTCGGACTTGTCAGGGAACGATCACCCAGCCGCCGAACCCGTAGCCCTGAAGAACTCGTACCGGAGTGTTCAGCGCGTACGCACCGATCATGACTTGGACTGCGCCCGAGCCCGTACGCAGTTCGAGCGACTGGGTCTCGCCTGTAGGGTTTCGGGGTGGCAGAACTGTAACGAACCGCGCGGCGTCGTGCGTATCGCTGATATAACGGCATTGAGGGTACGTGTGTCGGGTGGGTCGGCGGATCGTCGCCGGCGGCAAGGACGTGGGCGTCATGCGAATCCTCTGGGGCGGGATAAGGACGATACGGCTGATGCCACCGCGTCCGAACGTCGAGACGTGCAAAGACCGTGCAGGAGAGCACAATGACCACATCCTCGCAAACCCCTTCGACGATGCGCGCAGCCGTCGTCCATGACTTCACCAAGCCGCTGACTGTCGACTCGATCGACGTTCCGACTCCCACTGGAAACGAGGCGCTGGTGCGCGTCGATTACACGGGCGTCTGCCACACCGATCTCCATGCGGCGCACGGAGATTGGCCCGTCAAGCCGGAGCCGCCCTTCGTGCCGGGCCATGAGGGAGTCGGGACCGTCGTTGCTGTCGGCGACGACGTTACCCGTATCAAGGTGGGCGACGTCGTCGGAAACGCGTGGCTGTGGAGTGCCTGCGGCGAATGCGAATGGTGCGAAACCGGTTGGGAGACACTGTGTCCTAACCAGAAGAACGGCGGGTACTCGGTCGACGGTTCCTTCGGCCGCTATATGCTCGTCGACTCACGCTACTGTCCCATCATCCCGTCAGGTGCCGATCTCGCCGCCGTCGGCCCGATCCTGTGCGCGGGCGTCACCGTGTACAAGGGACTGAAGTGCACCGACACCAAACCCGGTGAGTGGGTGCTGATTTCCGGTATCGGCGGACTCGGGCACATCGCGGTGCAGTATGCGATCGCGATGGGTCGTCGGGTGGCGGCCTTCGACGTCGACGACGAGAAGCTCGAACTCGCCCGCCATCACGGCGCCGAGATCACGGTCAATGCCGCGACGTCTGCCGACCCGGGCGCCGAACTGCAGGAGGCCACGGGTGGCGGCGTTCACGGTGCACTCGTCACGGCCGTCAACAAGCACGCGTTTCCGCAAGCGATCAGCGCGCTGCGTCGCGGTGGGACCGTCGTCCTGGTCGGTCTTCCGCCGGATCAGTTCCCGCTCGACATCTTCAGCACGGTGCTGCTCGGGTTGACCGTGCGCGGCTCGATCGTCGGAACCCGCAAGGACATGAGTGAGGCGCTCGATTTCTACGCGCGGGGCAAGATCACGCCCACCTACTCGGTCCGCAGTCTGACCGACATCAACGCGGTGTTCGACGAGATGGAGCACGGCAAGATCGAGGGCCGCGTGGTGATGGATATGGCCAAGGACGCCGGCTGAGCGCCGTTGTTTGGAACGGCTCCGGCCACCGCACAACGTGTTCGACGCGTCGCGGGCGCACTCATATCGAGAAATGTGTGTCGTATCGAAAGATGTGGGTGCTGCAGCACACATATCCTTCGGTTCGACACACATCTAGCCTGGCCGTGATGCTGCCGTGCATGCGGGTCGCAAGGTCTGGCTGGAGCCGGGGTGCGTACACAATCGTGACGTGAGCGGGGCGCCGAGGAGATTATTGTCTCGGCGTCGCGCTGACGACCGAGTTGTGTACGCGCGCTGCGGTGTGAGGGTTTGGTGGGCGTCGGGCAAGGTGTCGCACGGGGTCCGATCAGCGGGCCGGGCGCCCCGCTGGTCGAGCGGGCGCGAGCGCAGCGAGCACCCAGGTCGAGACCACTGCGGGCGGCGGGTGATCTCGACAGGCTCGATCAGCGGGGTGGGGCTCGATCAGCGGTAGTCCAGCCCGATCAGCGGGCCGGGCGCCCCGCTGGTCGA
>NZ_LZMI01000045.1:0-1785 GCF_001665475.1 Gordonia sp. 852002-51296_SCH5728562-b
TCGAACATGATCCGGCCATCCGAGGTATCGAGCGTGATCAGCGGCTCGTCGACCCGCCCGATGACGGTCACCCCGTGGTCTGGTGCGGCTGCGACCAGGTGATCCCTGGTTGTGACCCAGTCGTCGACGAGTGCCAGATCAATCCGCTCGCGGGCCCGCTGCTCGAAAGTCCCCCCAGCCTCGTGGACCTTGTCCGCGAACTCGTCCGCGTCCCGTTCCCAGGGCGGACGGCCATCGGCGGTGAGGTACATCGGCTTCGGTCGGTCCTCGACCGGCGGCGGTGCCGGGACCATCACGCGCTCAGGTGCTCCGAGAGCCTCGCCCCGCCCGATCCGCTCGGCGTTGATCGAGCACTGCGCCTCGACCTCGGCCTTGGTGAAATCGTTGCCGAGTCCTTCTTTTCCACGGCATCGCGCTTTGTGCTCCACGCCGTCGTCACCCACCCAGGCATAGGAGACACCGCTCGTGCCGGTCACGCGAGTGTGCACGCCGTCGGCGGCCAATCGATCCGCATAGTCGTCCCACGACGAAGCCAGGGCTCGCGCCTCGCGGAGCTTCACCCTGACTTCGTCGTGGGAGCTGTAGCCTCGGCCATCCGGATCGGCGCGCTGCGCCGCGTCCTTCGTCGTTGCCCGGGTGCCGCGTCCCTTGGAGGTTTTGCGGCACTCCTCGACGTACCGCGCGTTGTCATAGCCGAAGTGCTCCCGCACCAGTTCGTCGGTGCCGCCGGGACCGTGGCGAATCTGGTGGATGTTCTTCATGGGCCCGTCGATCGCGCGGCCGGCTGCATAGCGCAGCTCGCGCACCGTGCCGTTCTTGTCGACCAGCTCCAGCACCGCCTCGCGGCTGGAGACGTTCGCGATGATCACGTGCGTGTGCCATTTTCCCGGCTGCCAGACTCGCTCGCCGTCCGGCCCCTCGATCCATTTGCCGTTGTCACGCTGCGTCACGAGCTTCGCCATGTGACCGGGGAACCGCTTCTTCACTAGCGCCCGGGCCATCGTGTGCTGACGGTGCCCGGCCTGCTCGTCGCGGGGGTCGGCCTCCTCATGGGTCTGCGAAATGATCAGGTGGTATGCCTTGTGCTTGAGACCCGTCTTGCCCTGCACGGCCGCGTTCTGCTCGACACGGTCGGTGAAGTTCACCGGCGTGCAGTCGCCGATGGTGCTCACGAACTCGGCCCGTTCCGTCGGCTCCGGGCTGTCGATGTCCTTCGGCGCGATATTGCCGACGTACCGATCCAGCCCGACCAGCGTCCCGGCCGGGGAGATTTCCGTGATCATGCCGCCACCGCCGATGCATCGATCAGGTGGTCGAGGCGATCACGGATCGCGGCCAGCTCGGCCAGCACCGCTTCGTGGAGCCGGTTCTCCTCGCTCATCTCGACGGCGATGGTGACCGGAAGCTCCCGGTACCGATTCACGAAGAGCTGGAGTTGGTTCCGGTTCCGTCCGATCCCGACTTCCTGATGCTCGATCTCGGCGAGCCGGTCCGCGATCGCGGCCAGCTCCTCACTCAGCGCGGCCCGCAGAGTCGGATCGACATCCACGACCTTGCGGCCGAGGTAGGCATCGACCGCTGCTTCGACGACGACCGACAGCGCGCGGTTACCCGCCCGCTTCGCCAGCCGTGCACGGGTCCCGGGCCGGCCGCGGAACGCGATCGGCGATTCCTTCGTCACGGGGCGCGGCTTGCGAGGCGGGCGTGACGGCACGGCCGACGGCACGCCGGGATCGGCGACGAACGTCGCCTTCCGGTCCGCGCCATCGGCTGCGGGCATCTCGC
>NZ_LZMI01000046.1:0-12816 GCF_001665475.1 Gordonia sp. 852002-51296_SCH5728562-b
AGCAGACCTCACCGCCTGGGACACCAACCAAAACAACCACGCCCACACCACTTGACGGACTATAGGAACGTCCACCGCCGATCGAGCTGCACCCGCTGGTCGAGCCTGTCGAGACCACCCGCCAACCCAGCTGGGCCGCAGGTGATTTCGACTCGGCTGCTCGCTGCGCTCGCGGCCGGCTCAATCAGCGGAGAAGGCCCACCCGCTGGTCGAGCCCTAACCGCTGGTCGAGCTGCACCCGCTGGTCGAGCCTGTCGAGACCACCCGCCCATCGAGCTGTGCCGCTGGTGATTTCGACTCGGCAGCTCGCTCCGCTCGCGGCCAGCTCAATCAGCGGAAAGGGCCCGCCCCGCTGGGCGAGCCCTACCGCTGGTCGAGCTTGTCGAGACCACCCGCTCACCGCGTCGCGGCGCTGTGCGTCCGGTGGTGTTCGGCGACCTTGCCGCTGGTGACCACGGCCTGGGCGCCGAGGCTGATCGCGAGGTAGATCATGATGCTCGCGCCGTCGAGTCCGCCCATCCCGTGCTGTAGGCCGTCGCCGAAGAGCACCGGCACCACCAGGCTGATGGCGACGTGCGCCGCGATCGCGACGACCCAGAGCACTATGGTCAGCGCGCCTCCCTTGCGGACCATCACCCCGGCCGGATTGCGGTAGACCTGCATGCTGTGCGCTCGCGGCACCGCCAGAACCGCCGCGACGACAAAGCCGACGAGGACCGCAACCGTCGCGCCGACCGTGACATGGTGTCCGCCGCCAAGGTACTGCGCGGTCTCGAAGACGCCGATGACCCCGATGATCAGCGGCAGCTTGAACAGGTTGTCCTTGATCGGCTGTTCCCGCGTCTGGCGGTACAGGATCAGGCCGACGACCAGGACAGTGATGACTGCTGTGCTTGCAATGTTCATGCTTCGAGCATCGGCTCGCGGCAGCCTCGAAACATCAACCCGAGGGTGGATCCTGGGTGGAGATCGGGTGGATCGTGAGACTCCTGCACCCCGACTCTCCGACGTCCAGATTACGGTTGCGGTGTGACAACGAGTCGAGACCCGGTGGCGACGGACCGCCTGCTGATCCGCGGGATCGTCGCGGTCGCCGTGCTGGTCTCGGCATTCGCCGACACCGGTAAGCAGCCGGTCTGGGCAGCCGTCATCGGCTGGATCGCCGTCAGCGTCGTGGTGGTGTTGTTGTTGCGTTCAGTGGTGCGCGACAAGAATGCGCAGAGTTGGAGCACGAAGGTCTCGACGCTGCACGCCATCGCCATGATGGCGGCTGCAGTCGTCGCAGCGTTCGCGTTTCACGGCAACGCCACGGTCTGGCTGCCCTATATCGGCGTTGCCGCGGCGGCGATGTCGCAAACATCGATCCTCGCGTCGACGCTCATCGCGCTGCCATCACTGACCGCGCTGGGCGTCCTGATGTGGTGGCAGACACACAACGCCTGGGCTGTCTGCATCAATGTCGCAAGTGCGGCAGCAGTTTTCGTCTTCGTTCAGTTACGACGCCGTCAACGCGACGCCGCAGAACTCGCCGCAACTCAACGCGAGATCATCGCCGCCCAACAATCCCGCGCGGCCTTGGCACAGCAACAACGCCAGATCTCTGCACAACTCCATGACGTTCTCGCGCACACACTCTCGGGCCTCATCATCACGCTGCAAGGCGCTGCACTGCAGGCCGAACGCGAGTCGGCGTCTGCAGAACTGACCGAAAAACTACGCACCGCAACCGCGTTGGCACGTGATGGCCTCAGTGAGGCGAAGACCGCCGTCGAATCGCTGCGCGACAACACGGTGCGAGAGTCGGACCCGCTCGATCAATGGCTACCGAAGACGTTGGCGCAGTTGAGAACCGGCGCAGGGCTTGACGTCGAAGTATCCGGCGATGTCGACGACGTACCCGCACTCTGGCACGACGACGTGCGCGCCGTACTCATGGAGGGGCTCACCAACTCGATGCGTCACGCCGCAGGCGCACCCATACGTATCGAGTTCACGCCGCACCTCGTTCGGGTGCGCTCGGTCGGCGACCCGTCGACTTTCGTCGACCGTGGTCACACCAGCGGCGGCAACGGGCTGACCGGGTTGGCCGAACGAATCACGGCGGCGGGCGGATCACTGGAATACGGTACGACCGCACAGGGTTTCGATCTGACGGTCCGGTTTGGTTGATGACGGCTGATAGATGAGGACACGGGTGGGTTCATGACGGTACGGCCGCTGCCGAGAGCAATGCCGACTCGATCGCGGTCGGGTCGGCATCCTTGTTCAGGAAGCCGACGGCACCGGCGTCGAGTGCTGCGACGATCGTCGCGTCGTCGTCGTAGGTGGTCAACGCCACCGCGCGGGTCGCAGCTCCGGACGTGACGAGTCGTCGAATCCCTTCGATCCCACCGATTCCCGGCATGCGGAGGTCGGTGAGAAGCACGTCGGGAGTCTGCTCGGCGACCAACGCGAGAGCATCCTCGGCCGACGACGCAACCCCGACCACGTCGAGGGAGTCGAACAATCCGAGCATCGAGCGCAACCCCTCGCGCACGACAGTCTGATCGTCGGCGATCACTACCGGCCGTTCGCTGCTCGACGAAAAAGCCATGCGCGCCTTGCTGTCCCGGCCTGCGACGTCGCCCGAGGGGATCACTCCGCGCACCGAAAACCCCGATGGCCTCACCGACCGCGAGTCGGAGGTGGTCACACTGATCGCGCAGGGGCTGTCGAATCAACAGATCGCCCGCTCACTCGTCGTGGGGGTGAGTACGGTCAAGACGCACATCAACCACATCCTCGCCAAGACGGGCTGCCGAGACCGCGCGGCCGTCGTGGCCTACGCGTACCGCCTCGGGCTGGCCTGAGCCCGCCGGGCCGCTGGTCGAGCTTGTCGAGACCAACCCGCCGGTCGAGCCTGTCGAGACCACCACTGGTGATTTCGACTCGGCAGCTCGCTCCGCTCGCGGCCAGCTCAATCAGCGGAATGAGACCACCTCACGCCGAGAACAGCAGCGTGGCGCCCATTCCCACCATGATCACGGCCACGATGCCGTCGAGAATCTTCCACGCCCGCGGTTTGGCGAACACCGGCGCGAGCCTGCTCCCGCCGCGGCCGATCAACGTAAACCACAGCACGCTGGCCGCGCACGCTCCGATCGCGAACGCCCACTTCGCATTTCCGTGACTGTTGGCAATCGCCCCCATCGTGAGCACCGTATCGAGATACACGTGCGGATTGAGCCACGTCAGCGCCAGCGCCGACCCGATCGCCACCCAGCGCGACGCGGTGCGCACCTCGTCGGCGTTGGCCGTGATCGCCTCGCTCGACCGGAGACACCGCCGCGCAGCAAGCAGTCCCAAGGCAACGACGTATGCCCCGCCCGCAATCTTCGCGACGGTGACCACCGCCGGATGCGCCGACACCAGCGCGCCGAGTCCCGCGACTCCCGCGACGATAAGCACCACGTCAGACAGCGCACACACCACGATCACCGGGTTCACATGCACTCGACGCACACCCTGCTGCAGCACGAGGATGTTCTGCGGCCCGATCGCCACGATCAAGCCCGCTCCGGTGAGCAACCCGGTCATGGCTGCGAGGAGATACGTCGTCATGCCACGAACGTAAGACCGCGTCGTCGACAAGTACAGCGAATGTTTCTATCGAAACATTAGACTCTCTTATGTGGATCTCGGATCGGATGCCCTACGCACGCTGTCAGCGGTACTCGATGCGGGTACGTTCGACGCCGCGGCAGACCAACTGCACATCACACCGTCAGCGGTCAGCCAGCGCATCAAGGCCCTCGAGGTCTCCGTCGGACGCATCCTGGTCCGTCGCACCAAACCGATCACCGCGACCCGCGACGGCGAAGTGCTCGCACGGATGGCCAAGCAGTGGAATCTGCTCACCCTCGAGGCCCAGCTCGAACTGACCGGCGACCTCGACGACGCCATGACCACCTCACTCACCGACCGCCCCCGCGTCCACCTACCCATCGCCGCCAACGCCGACTCACTCGCGACCTGGCTACTCCCCACACTCGCGCGCTTCCACCGCGAGAATCCCGTGGCCGTCGAAGTGATCCGCGACGACGAAGCGGTCAACAGCTCGCGCTTGGTGACCGGCGAGGTGATGGGCGCCATCACCTCCGATCCCCTGCCCATCCGGGGGACCACACTGCGGCCGCTGGGCATCATGCGCTACCTACCCGTCGCCACCGGGCAGTTCCTCGACACCTGGATGCCCGACGGCGTCGACGACGCGTCACTCGCGAAGGCCCCGATGGTGCAGTTCGATCGCAACGACGAACTGCAACGCAGAGTGCTCCGAATGATGTCGGGACAACGACTCGATCCGCCCGCCGTCTACATCCCCGCCTCCACCGAGTACCACCGCGCCATCGAGGCCGGAATGGGTTGGGGCGCAGTCCCTCTGGCGCAGATCGCCGACGCACTCGACAGCGGCCGGGTGGTCACCTTCACCGACCTCCACGTCGACGTACCGCTCTACTGGCAGTACTGGAAGCTCGGGTCGTCGTTGCTGCGCACACTCACCGAACTCGTCGTCGACGGCGCTCGTCGCCATCTGATCGCGCCGCCGGACACCGACTCCTCATCCACGTGAGCTCTGGCGGTCACTCCACCACGCGGGAGCGTCGACGAAATGATTGTCGTACGGTTCCTGCGCGGCCGCCAACTCCTCGAATGTGGCCTCGCCCGCCTGGATTCGCGAAAGCAGTCGGAAGTACTCGAATCGTTCGACGCCGGGCGTGAGGACGATCAGGACGCGTGCCGCAGCGTCGGGCACCGCACCGAAGGCATGCGGCATGAGTCGCGGAATCGACACTGCCGCACCGGCTTCGACTGTCACGATCTCATCTCCGGCCATCAGACGCAGGCCACCCTCGATGACATAGAACATCTCGGACGACTGCCGGTGAAAGTGAGGTGCGGCGCCGTCGACACCCGCGTCGAGTCGTACTTCGAGTGAGCTCAGCGCGCCTGCGGTGTCGGATGCGTCGAACAGCAGGTGCATCGACGCGCGCTCGTTGCCGACGACATCGTCAGTGGCGCTGCGGAATACGGGTGCGGTGGTGGTCATTGAGGTCTCCATTATCTTGTTGATTGATTGTCGGATCAGAGAAAGAGCAGAACCGCTGCGACGACCAGTGCAAGTGCGGTCGCGCGTGAATGCCGTATGCGGCCGCTTTGCTGCCCCGATTGGTCAGCACGATGACCATGTCCCCCAACGGGATCAAGGCAAGCACGAGGACCAGAACACCGAGGTAGTCGAGTGCGACAAAGGTGAAGACGATGACGAGCAGTCCGGTGACGACGTCGCGAATGCCCTTCACCTGCCACCAGCCCCGTGCGTCCGGAGCCGGAGGTGTCGGCAGTCCGAAACCGGCGGCGTTCTTCTCGCTCTTCGCCAAGTAGGCGCAGCCGACTGCGATGATCATCAGCGCGCCGGCCCAACTGAGGACGAGTCCGATCGAGGTCGCGAGCATCGCGATTCCTTCCGAGAGGATGATTTCTATCGTTGGAAACTTCCAACGATCTGAACTCTATCAGTGATAGATCGAAAGCACGAGGGATTCGCTCGAAAAGGGAATGCACGCCGCCGACGACTCAGCGACGCGTCGGAGCATCTCCATCGGAAGCGGTCAATGCGGCGTCGATCTGCTCGGCGTAGATCGCGTGGAACGCCGCGGAGGGATGGAACCCGTCGGCGGCGAACAGTCCGTCGCCGGACGGCTCAAAACGCATGATCCTGCGGACTCGCCCGGACCCGGCGACCACGTCGTCTGCGATCGCGTCGAACTGCGCGGCACGCGTGCCCAGCGTCTGGGCCAGCGCACCGGGCAGCGCCGGGCACATCTGCAGCATCGGCACCGGCAGCAGCACGATTTCGGCCCGCTCCGACGCCGCGCACACCGCGTTGAGCAAGGCTGTCAGCTCGTCGCGCCACCGACGGGCCGTGTGCATGTTCTTCGCGTCGTTGGCCCCGACGGACACGACCACGACGTCGGCCTGTGCAAGCACGGCGTCGTCGATCAACGTCATCACCTGCGCAGCGGTGAAACCCGTTCGCGCGGCCACGACCCACTGCACCGGACGCTCTTCCCTGGCGGCGAGCCGCGTCGCGACTCCGCCGGCGAGCGTATCGAGGTGATGCTCGACCCCGACGCCGCCCGCGAGGCTGTCGCCGAGGACCACAAGGCGCAGACAACTCGGATCCGACGCGTCGCCGACGGTCCCGAAGTCGCCCTCGGCCTGCGGTAATCGCACCACGCTCCGCTTGGCGCGCAGCCCCTGCCACGCGATCACCGGGGTACGCCAGGTGGCAGCGGCGGCCAGGGTCACGATCTCACGCATGGCGTCCATTGTCGCAACATCGCTCAGGGCGTGCTCGCGGCCGTCACCACCGCGTCGTCCAAGGGATGCTCGACCTCGTCGCGCCACAGCCGCGCGACGACGTAGAAGGCGATCGCCGCGGGCACCGGCAGAATGCCGCCGATCACGAACACCGCGGTGAGCCCGATGACGTTGCTCAGCGGTGCGGCGATCGCCATCGACACCGGCATCAGGACGACGGCGACGAAGAAGTCGAGACTCGCGACCCGACCCAACAGCTCGGGCGGCACGCGTCGCTGCAGCAGCGTGCCCCACAGCACCGACGGGGCGTCGAATCCGAATCCGAGCAGCGCACCGGCGACGATGAACAGCCACGTGTGTTCGGCAACGCCCATGACGACAAGCGGCAGACTCGACAGACCCCAGATCACGAACATGACTGTGAGGTACCGCCGAGGCATCCGGATCGACGCGAAGTACGCCGATCCGATCGCCGCGCCCGCGCCGTACGCGGCGAGGACGAGCGCGTGGTCTGCCGCACCACCGTGTACGCGTTCACGCAGCGCGAAGGGAACGAGTACCTCGATCGGACCCATCGTCGCCAGTACCAGCAGCGTCGCGAAGAACAACGTCGCCCAGAGCCACGGGGTCCGTAGTACGTAGCCGAATCCCTCAGCCAGATCCGTCACTGCTGATCGGATCGGGTTGCCCCGCAGGGATTCTCGACGCCGAGGTAGCGGCTTCATGGTGAGATAGCAAGCGCCGGAACCGATACTCGCGACAGCCGCCAGTACGACGGCCGGCCCCGGCGCGGCAATCGACACGATCAGTCCAGCAACCATCGGACCGATCGCCTGATAGACGACGGGACGGGAGAATCCCTCGATTCCGTTGGCCGCCTGCAACTCCGACGCCGAGACGATCCGCGGAAGCAGCGCCGAGTAGGCCGGGTAGTACATACCGGTGGTGACACCACCGAGTAGCGCGGCGATCACCACCATCGGCAGCGTGAGAGCCCCGAGAATCGACAGCACGCCGACGAGTCCGAACACCCCCATCTTGACCACTTCGAGCGCCACGATGATCGATCGTTGCGAGATCCTGTCGGCGAGCACTCCCCCGGCGAGCGTCGAGACCACCATGCCCACCGCCGACACACCCGTCGCCCACGCCACCTGCGTCGGACCGCCACCGAGTTCGATGATCTGCCAGACCAGCGCGATCTCCCAGACACCGTCGGAGAACAACGCCAGGATGAGCCCTGCGACGAGCCGACGGAACTGCGCACCGGCCAATGGCCGCAGCGCGCGGGGTAGTCGGGTCTCGGTGGCGGTGACGGTCACCCACTGAGGATGCCCGTCAGCGGGCCAGGTCAGCCAGCGCTTTTTGCCGCCGACTCCCCGGCGGTGTGGAATTCCATCGCCTCGGTGACGTCGTAGCGACGCGAATCGATGGCGTCGAGCAGCAGGTTGTGCCTGACCTGCCACGGCGCTTGATCCGACGACTTCGGGAGCGCGACGGCGCCGCGTCGGACATAGCCCGCATCCAGCGCGAACAGCATGTGCTCGGGCAGCGTCGCCGACCCCATGCTCGGCGCGGCCGACGTGTACCCGTGCGACCGCATGTATGCGATCAGATCGCCGACCGCCTTGCTGGTCAGATCGACGCGCAATGTCCACGACGCGTTGGTGTACCCGATCGACCACGCCAGATTCGGCACGTCGCTGAGCATGTACCCGCGATAAGCGAACTTCTCGTGCGGCTTGAATTCGACGCCGTCGACCGACAGTTTCGCGCCGCCGAAGGCGAGCAGTTCGAGTCCGGTCGCGGTGACGATGATGTCGGCGGGCAATTCCTGGCCCGATACGAGCTTGATCCCGCCGGGCGTGAATCGGTCGATCTGGTCGGTGACGACGTCGGCATGGTCGGAGCCGAGAGCCTTGTAGAAGTCGGCGTCGGGGATGATGCACAGCCGTTCGTCCCACGGGTTGTACCGCGGACGGAAGTGCGTGTCGACGTCGTATCCCTTGGGAAGATTGCGGATCGCGATCTGCCGTAGCAGCTTTCGCGACGTACGCGGAAAACGCCGCGCCAACAGGTAGATCGACAGCGTGACGAGCGCGTTGCGGTACCGGATCACGTCGTGCGCCCACTGCCTCGGCAACAGCCGCTGAATCAACGGTGTCGTCGGCTCCTGCCAGCCGACGGGGAACAGGTATGTCGGCGAACGCTGCAACATCGTCACGTGACCGGCACGGTCGGCCATACTCGGGATGAGGGTGACAGCCGTTGCGCCACTGCCGATCACGACGACATTTTTGCCCGTGTAGTCGAGATCCTCGGGCCAGAACTGCGGGTGCACGATTGTCCCGGAAAAGTCCTGAGCGCCCGCGAAGTCGGGGGTATACGCCTCGTCGTACCGGTAGTAGCCGGTGCACAAATAGAGGAATCGGGTTGTGTACGTGCGGGTTTCGTCACCCACACTCGTCGTGACAGTCCAGGTGTCGGTCGCGGTGTCGAAGCCGGCCGCGGTGACCGTGACACCGAAGTCGATCTGATCGTGAATCCCGGTGTCCCGCGCGGCCTCTTCGAGATAGTCACGAATCTCGGCGCCCGACGCCATGGTCTTGGTTCCACGCCACGGCCGCCACGGAAAGCTGAGTGTGAAGATGTCGGAGTCCGACCGCACCCCTGGATAGCGGAACAGATCCCACGTGCCACCGATGCGTTCACGCTGTTCGACGATCCGGTACCGCAGGCCCGGATTGCGCTCCGTCACACGGTAAGCGGCGTCGATCCCCGCCAACCCTGCTCCCACGATGAGCACATCCAGTACGTCGCTCAACTTGCCGCTCGCTTTCGGGTCGTCTTCTTGGCTGGTGTGGACTTCTCGGCCGTTGTCTTGTCGGCCGTTGTCTTGCCGGCTGTTGCCTTCTTGGCCGCGGCGCTCTTGGCTGCAGTTTTCTTGGCGGCAGCCTTCTTTGCCGGCGCCTTCTTCGCCGCGGCCTTCTTTGCGGGCGGCTTGTCGGCAGCGTCCGATGAACTGCCGCTCGCGTCTCCCTTGTCCTTCACCGAAGCCCGCAGCGCGGCAAGGAGATCCGCGACGTCGGAGTCCTCGTCGGCAGCTTCTTCCTTCTCGTCGCTTTCCGGGAATGCCTCGCCGCCTTCGGCTTTCGCCTCGATCAGCTTCGACAGTTCGTCCTGGTAGGTGTCGGAGAACTCGTCCGGGTCGTAGTCGGTTGCCATCGAGTCGATCAACGACGACGCCATCTTCAATTCCTGGTCGCGGATCTGCACGTCGTCGCCGAGGAAGTCGAAGTCGGGCTTGCGCACCTCGTCGGGCCACAGCAGTGTCTGCAGGGTCATCACGCCGGGTTCGATGACCCGCAGCGCTGCCATGCGGGTGCGGTTGCGCAACGTGAACGACGCGATCGCCAGCCGGTCGGTCTCCTGCAACGCCTTCGCGAGCAGCACATAGGCCTTCGGAGACTTCGACGACGGCTCGAGGTAGTACGGCTTGTCGAAGTAGATCGGATCGACCTGGTCGACTGGTACGAACTCGACGATCGAGATCTCCGGGCTCTTCTGCACCGGCAAACTCGCGAGGTCGTCTTTCGTCAGGATCACCGACTCGCCGCTGTCGGTTTCGTAGGCATTGGCGATGTCGGAGTAGTCGACCTCGGTGTCGGTTCCCTCCCGCACCCTGCGATAACGGATGCGGGCACCGTCGGACGAATCGACCTGATACGACTTGCGGTCGTGACTTTCTGTCGCCGAATACACCTTGACGGGTACGTTGACCAGGCCAAAGCTGAGGTCGCCCTTCCAGATCGAGCGCATGGGCACCATTGTGCCATCGGTCACGTCCCGTCGGGGTTCACCTACCAACACCGAATCTGGGCACACGCCGGGATTCTGGGCACAATGAACGCATGGCGCCCTCCCAGAGCCTGGAGATCGACGGTCACACGATCGCTCTCACCAACCTGGGCAAGGTGCTGTATCCGGCGACCGGCACGCGCAAGGTCGAGGTCGTCGACTACTACACCCGCATCGCCGACGTCATGCTTCCGCATCTGCGCGGCAGGCTGATCACGCGCAAACGCTGGCCCAACGGTGTCGAGTCGACTCCCTTCTTCGAGAAGGACCTACCTAGCGGGGTTCCCGACTGGATTCCCCGCTACGACGTCGCACACAGTGGCCGCACCATCACGTACGCCATGGCAGACTCGCCCGCGGTTCTCGTGTGGCTGGCACAGATGGCAGCACTCGAACTCCACACGCCGCAGTGGATTGTCCCGCCGCCCGGCGTACAGGCCGATCCACAGGTGTCCGGCCCCAAGGGACTCGGCGAGATCCGCGCGAATCGACTCGTCCTCGACCTCGACCCGGGCCCCGACGTGTCACTCGACGAATGCGCGCAGGTGGCGCTCATGATGCACGAGATGCTCGACGGCGCAGGCCTTGCTTCGTATCCGGTGACCAGCGGCGGCAAGGGAATTCACGTCTACGCGCGCTTCGACCGACCCGTCGCACCCGATTCCGCACGCACTGTTGCGCGTGAAATCGCCTCGACGCTCGCGGCGGCACACCCGAAGACGATCACGGCGACCATGTCGAAATCCGAACGCGCCGGCCGTGTCTTCATCGATTGGAGCCAGAACAGCGCGTCGAAGACGACGCTCGCGCCGTATTCGATGCGCGGACGCGAACAACCGTGGGCCGCCGCACCGCGGAGGTGGGACGAACTCGCCGGTCCGGGCCTGACACAACTGCACTTCGGCGAGGTGCTCGAGCGCGCCGACGATGGCGATCTGCTCGACGGGCTCGACAGCCCCTACACACCAGACACCGACGACGCCACGACAACCACCAGCGACTCCGCAGCCTCCGCAGACGACTCCGCGAATGCAATCGAGGACACGGGCCCGCGCCCGGTCGTCGACCTCAGCACCTACCGCGCCAAGCGCGATGCGTCGAAAACCCCGGAACCCTTCGGCGACGACGAGCATCGTCGACGTCGCGCGCAGTCGTCCGACAGCGAGGACGATGACGCCGACCCCGATGACACCGACGACTATGACACCGCCGGCACATCCGGCGCGGCGTCGGCAGAACCGATCTTCGTGATCCAAGAGCACCATGCCCGCCGTCTGCACTACGACTTCCGACTCGAACGCGACGGCGTGCTCGTCTCCTGGGCGGTGCCGAAGAACCTGCCGACCGATCCGGGTCAGAACCGGTTGGCCGTGCACACCGAGGACCACCCCCTCGACTACGCGGACTTCTCCGGCGACATCCCCGGCGGGGAGTACGGGGCGGGGCACGTGGAGATCTGGGATCACGGCACGTACGACACCGAGAAATGGCGTGAGTCGGAGATCATCGTCCGCCTCCACGGCGAACGAATCCAGGGCCGCTACGCGCTCATCAAGACCGGCGAGAAGAACTGGCTCGCGCACCTGATGAGCGACGAACCGCGACCCATCCTCCCCGACAGCCTCACGCATCCGCGCCCGATGCTGGCAACCGATGAACCCGTCGACCGTCTCGACGGCAGGGACTGGGCATTCGAAGGCAAGTGGGATGGGTACCGAATCCTGTTGCGCTCCATCGATGGCGACTTCCGGCTCACCTCACGGTCGGGGATCGACATGACCGCCGACTTTCCCGAATTACGCTCGGCAGCAGACGAACTCGGCCTCATCGACGTCGTCCTCGACGGCGAGGTCGTCGCCGTCGACTCCAGCGGGCACACCAACTTCACTCTGCTGGCCTCGCGCAACAACACCGCGGAGGCGTACTCGCTCAAGCTGTACCTCTTCGACATCCTCTACCTCAACGGCACATCGCTGCTACGCAAACCGTGGTCGGAGCGTCGACAACTCTTGGAGGCCCTCGCTCCCGCGTTCAAAGAGTCTGCGTACGTGGAGATCCCACCGCTACTCCCGGCTCCGGGCTCGGCTGCCGTGAGCCATAGCCGCGACCACGGACTCGAGGGTGTCGTCGCGAAACGTAAGACGTCGACCTATCAACAGGGACGTCGAAGCAGCCAGTGGCGCAAGCAGAAGAACTGGAGCGACATCGAGGTGGTCGTCGGCGGCTACCGCCTCGGGCGCGGCAATCGTGAGGGCGTCATCGGATCGCTGTTGGTCGGATTGCCGGAAGAGACCGGGCTGCGCTACGTCGGTCGGGTGGGCACCGGGTTCACCGAGGCGTCGTTGAAAAGCCTTGCAGAAGAACTCAAGCCGCTCGAAATCTCGCGGAGTCCGTTCCTGGAGAAGCTCGACCGCCCCGTCGCGTCCACCGCGACCTGGGTGCTCCCCAAGATCGTCGGCGAGGTCCGGTTCATGGACTGGACGAGCACCGGCCACCTCCGCCACCCGAGCTGGCGCGGAATCCGCCGCGACAAACTTCCGGGCGACCTGTGACGATCCCAACGCGCGGCCGGGCGGGGGCGGGGGGGGGGGGGGG
>NZ_LZMI01000047.1:0-1886 GCF_001665475.1 Gordonia sp. 852002-51296_SCH5728562-b
TCGGCCCGGCGCAATTTGCGCACGATGTCCTCCGCCGAGTGACGCTTACGTCCTGCCATGATCCTCATCGTCCCTTCTCCGCCCTCATCAGGGCAATCAGGACTCTAGAACCACCCGGACCGGTTCACGGGGGACAGGCCACCGGATTCGCTCAAAGCTGCGTTGACGATATCGTTGAGTTCGTCGAGTCGACGCGATTGCGTGTCAAGGTTAAGTTCAATTTCGTCGTCGCTCATCTGCTGGTCATTTCAGGAATTCGGTCGCGCACAACCTCGAGTGTTGCCGTCGCGGAACGTATCTCATCGAGTTCGACTTTCAAGGATTTGATCTGACTCTTGAGGTCCTCATTTTCTTTTTCAGTGGCAGATTTTTCTTTCTTCAGTGTATTTATCTTCTCGACCAGGAAACTTGTGGTGTCACTCATGTCATTGATTCGCTCCTGCAAGCTTTCCACAACTCGCCGCATCTTCTCTTCGCGATTTGGAGACTCCACGAGGACCATGCGAGCAAGTAGGTCGAGCTTGACAGCTTCGGCGGCGACCGTCCGTGACGCAATCGGACTGAACCGCGTTCCAGCCGCCGCGGCGCCTGCGAAAGCAACTCCTCCAGCCCCAGTCAACAGAAGGGTCCCGCCTGCTACACCGAAACCGCCAGCGGCGAGTGATCCGCCGCCGAGGGCGGCCAGGCCGGCGGAGGTCGCAGCGGCTCCGGTGAGTCCCATGGTTCCGCCGATCGCAGCGCCTATTGCTGGGGCTGCCCAGCCCGCAGTCGCCACGCCCACCCCTGCTCCGACAACCGTTGCGGCAGCGACTCGACCCCATTTGATCGACTTGCGCCGGAGTGCCTTCATCAGGCTCTCGAACTCTTGCGTTGCCGCCTTCAGGTCGCCCTCACGAAGCCCGACTAGTTCACTCGCCGCCTCGTTCAGGCCCGATTCTCGGGCCTTCTTCTCCCAGTGGGTTCCGTCATCCCACGGACTGAACGTCAGCAGCTCCACAAGCACCACCAGGGCCGCCGAGCGCTTCTCTACCTGACCAGCCAACCCAGTAGCTAAGCCAGCGAAGATCTCCACCTGCTCCCGTCCATTGCGAGTTCGGAATCCAGCAAGTTCCTGGGGCACCCAGTCGAGTTGGTCATCGGGAACAGTGGCAGCGTATGCGTCAGAGACAAAACGGTAGGAAGCTCTTCTCTTGCTTGCCCGCACCTTGGGTTTGTTCGCCGCATCAATGTCCTCTAGCAGCATCCGGGCTTGCAGGGTGCAGACAGTGAGCGTCTGCAGCGGACTCAGTCTTAGCTCCTCGGCCACCTGGTCTGCGGTCACGTCTTTCATCTCGTCCTCACGATTCATCGATTGAATGGCGGAACTCTATCGCTTGGCTGTGACAACAGGAGACTCGTTTGCATCAGGCTCAACTTTCTCGCCCCTCGGGAGGTGCTCGCGCGGCGTCGAGTCGCTGATCGCGTAGTGGCCGTGCGGCGAGGGCATCCGGGAACTAGAGCGGCAGGCGAAGAGAGTTGCGACATTGCAAGTTGAGCTGAAGAATCCATGAAGCCGGTCTCTTGCCAGCTAGCCGTGGTTCACAGTCACGTTCCATATCTCCGGGGGCCAACTCGGCCGGAAGCTCCCCGCCGAGATTCACGACGCGACGATGGGGCTTCGTCGTTGCCCGTCAAGTACCCTCCGACGGACGCTCGCATCAGCCAATGCTGGCCGGAATGGTGACATCATCTCGGCCGCACCACAGCCCCACGGTTGGTCCCTCCCTTGAGCGTGGCTGTTCTCTGCGCAGGAATCTGTCGCGCTCTTTCTGGCGTGTCCCCCGTGAGCCGGTCCGGGTTGTTTTAGAGTCCTGATTGCCCTGATGAGGGCGGAGAAGGGACGATGA
>NZ_LZMI01000048.1:0-817 GCF_001665475.1 Gordonia sp. 852002-51296_SCH5728562-b
CCTGCGGAGATTGTCGGCGGGAATGTCGACCGACGAACCGCCCTCGGAGATCCCCGCGTTGTTCAACAGCACGTCGACATCCCACTGCGCGGCCTTCCGGCGATCGCCCTCATCGGTGACGTCGAGCTTCTCGACCCGCAGTTCGACGCCGCGCTTCTTCGCCTCCGCGCGCAGCACGTTCACCTGCGCGATGATCTCCACACCGGCGATCACGTCGTGTCCTTGCTCCGCCATGCGTAGCGCGACCTCTTTGCCGAAACCGCTTCCGGCACCGGTGATCAGATACGTCGTACTCATCACTTCTCTCCTTCATCGTCGATGACCGGCAGGACCGGTCGTCATGTCACACGCCGCTGGATTGCGGCTCACAGTGCAGCCGACGCCTCACGGGCGACCGTCGTGTCCTGCTCACGAGAGCCGCCGCTGACACCGACAGCTCCCACCACCATGCCGTCGACGATCAGCGGGATGCCGCCCGCGAAAACCAGGACGCGGCCGTGACCGCTCAACGCCATGCCCCAGAACTGTTCTCCTGGAAGCGAATCGGCGGCGAGATCTCCTGTTGGCGACTGGAAGAACACTGCGGTGTGCGCCTTGTCGATCGAGTGCTCGATACTTCCGAGCTGGGCGTCGTCCATCCGAACGTGAGCGACCAGGTTCCCGCCGTTGTCGACAACGGCGATGTTGCTCGGCGAGCCGATCCGTTCGGCCGCGGCGATCCCCGCGTCGATCATGCGTCGTGCGTCGGAGAGTCCGACCGTTGTCATACTTCGCACTGCTGCCTCCTCAACTCATTGATCGGAGTGCGCCGCTGTCA
>NZ_LZMI01000049.1:0-68499 GCF_001665475.1 Gordonia sp. 852002-51296_SCH5728562-b
CCCCCCCCCCCCCCCCCCCCCCCCCCCCCCCCCCCCCCCCCCCCCGCCCCCCCCGCCCCCCCCCCGCCCCCCCCCCCCCCCCCCCCCCCCCCCCCACTTCTCGCCGTCGGCGACACCGATCGATACCGACATGTCGCCGGTGCCGTCGGCCTTGAGGTTCATGTCCCGCGTGTGACCCTCCCACGCCCCGGTGAAAGCGCCAGCGCCCGATAGTGCTTTCGGGTTCGCTGATGCCGTTACGGTGTTCACTGGCGCGGCAGAGTCGACGTCGGTCTGGTCCGTGTTGCCGGGGGCGGTGCGAGATTCGGTGCCGGGGGCGGTCGCAGATGCGGTGACGGTCGACGTGATGACCACCGATGGCGTGGTGGGCGTCGCGGATGCATTTTGGTGCGTGCCACATCCGGTCGCTGTCAGTGCCAACGCGATTGCGGCAGAACCGAGTACGCACGCGTTCGCGAGCCGTGTCCGTTGTCGTCTGGTCTCGGGTAGATCGATGCACATGACCGTTCCTCTCGATGACTGGACCCGATGGGTACTCGATCCGACGGTGACGTGAACACGCGATCATGACTCAATCGGACGAAGCGCGGGCCTCTGACCGACTATCGCAGCGAGAAGCCGCGATGCGACACCGAGTCATTCGGCCGAACGGCTGCCGAGAGCTTGGCGTCGGTGCGGGTGTGAAACTCAGAGAGCGTCGTCGCCGATGTGGATGCGTTTGGGGTACACGCGTGTCGAATCCATCGGAGCGAACCAGACCTGGGAGAACGAGACCTCGGCGTCGCCGCGGTAGGCGAGTCGGAGTCGGCCAGGACCTCCCTTGGGCGTGGGTCCGTCGGGAATGCCGGCGCTCGAGATGCGGCTGTTCGGGATGCGTGGTGCCACCGCGTCGACGAACGGCGCCCAGTGCACCACCTCGCTCTCGGTGAGGAATGCGCCTGCGGCGGCGTGGACCTCGCCGGTCTCGGTGTCGGCCGCGAGGTAGACCTCGCCGAGCGCGGTGGCGATGCGTGGCCCGACCATCGCGCTCTGCAGGTACCACTGCGCATTGTCGACGACGTGGGCGTCGAAACGGGCGGCACACCAGGCGAAGTGGATGTCGAGTGCATCGAGCGCCTGTGCCTCGGAGTAGAACACGTCCGGCTCGCCGATCGACGCGGGCAGAGTGTCAGCCGATCCCGTCGGACGCGCCAGTAGGAAGAACGCTGGACGCGCACGGGTAATGAGTGGCGACGGAGTCACACGATCGGGGGTCCCCTCATGCATCGTTCAAGTATCCCTGAGAACAGTCTGTGACAGGCGGTAGTGGCCGGATTCGTCGAATTCGACGTGTCACGGATCCGCGTGGCCCGCACCTGACCTGGGTCGAGTACCCATCGAGACGCCACTGGTCACACGTCCAAGCTGAGTAGTTTTGCCACAGCTTTCGCCATTCGCCCGACGTTGCCTGAGAGTTCGCTGAGACTTCTGCGATGAGTGTCGTCGGCATCCGTTCGACAGGTCGAGCCGACACCGCTCGAATCCACAGCCGTTCGAATCCACAGCCGTTCGAATCCACAGCCGTTCGAATCCAGGGTCTAGGAGAAGTCACGCACATGGACGTCATGAGTCGCTCTCACACACGGAATCGAATCGGCGCGGGAATCGTGGCGGCAGGCGCAGTGGCCAGTGCCGTCGCGATCGCAACAGCACCGTCTGCGCACGCCGCGGCGGCGGTGGTCGCGGCCGACCGCGCCGCCCTCAGCGCACAGGCAGCGCCCACCGCGCCCACCGCGGTCAGCGGAGGCGCCGCGGAGTTCTACGAGCAGGTGATCAACAGCGTCATCGACAACATCACCCAGATAGGTGGCACCTTCGATCAGCAGGGACTCACTCCGATCCTCACCCAGGTCGTCCGTAACCAGACGACGGCGCTGTCGAATCTCGGTGGTGCACTCGGGAACGCGGGCGAGGGAATCGTTGCGGCACTGCAGACGCAGCTTCCGCGATATCTGGGCGAGGCGAGTACAGCGTTGCGGGAGGGGAACATTCAGGGCGCGTTGAACAGTGTCTTCCTCGCGGCCATCGTGCCGATCATCAGCGGAAGCGGTCTGCTCACGACTCCCGAACTGCTGCAATCGATTACCAACATCATCACTGTTCCGATGCAGAACCTGGTCAATGTGATCAACACGCAGGGATCCAACCTCGTGTTGCTCGGTAGCCTCGCACTGATCGGCCCGGCGGTCGGTGCGTACGGCGGACTTGGTGCCGCGATCCAGGGGATCGTCGACGGCCTGTCGACAGGCGATCTGGACGCGACCGTGACCGCACTCCTCAAAGCCCCCGCCATCGTGGTCGACGGGGTGCTCAACGGGGGCTACGAACCGAACGTCGCGGGCTTTATCGGCCTCGACCTCCCGGGAGTGTCCATCACCACCGGAGGGCTGCTCGGACATGCCGAGATCTCCGACGACGGCATCAAGATGCCCGGCACGATCCCTGCGCTGCAACTCATCGCGCAGACGATCTCCTACGCGATCGCCCCGCCGCAATCCACCTCGCGCGCCGTGACGCCCAAGGCTGTGAACGCCCCGGACGAAGCGACCCTCGACGCCCCTGTCGTAGCGGATTCTGCTGCTGAGCAAGACTCCGTCGCCGCGAGTTCCGGTGCATCCTCGACCCACGCGACACCGGACGTCGACCGCGATGATGTCGACGCTCCTGGTACGCCGTCGACGCCGAGCGCTGATTCGACCCCAACCACCCCGCCACAGCACGAGGCGACGACGAATCCCGCACCCAGCGGCGTCGAGAACCCGGGAACCGGAACACAATCCGATCCGACGCCGAGCGCCGAAGGGTCCGAGCCGTCGACAGGCCCCGTGTCCGCAGAAGCGACACCCACGGATCCCGCACCGGCAGACGGCACGTCCGCCGACTCGGCGTCCAAAGACTCCACGTCCACAGATTCCACGCCCGCCGACGCCGGTGCAGCGGCCTGACGATAAAATCGTGACCAGCGGTCGGGCGCTCTGCGGGGAGTGCCTGTCCGGTCCGCTCTCGTCTGTTGAGTTCGTTACGGGCAGTGTTGCCCACGGGAGATGATCGGGTGTCGGCCGAATGTGTCGCGGAGCGTTCCGACGACCGCGCAGAGCCCTCTGGGCCAGTGCGTCGCGGCACGTTGCTCGGCCGCGAACGTGAGCAACGTGAACTCGCCGATGTCATCGACTCCGTGTTCGCAGGTGGCACCGGAGTCTTGCTGGTGCGCGGCGAACCGGGCGTCGGCAAGACGGCGCTGGTGACTGCCGTCGCAGATGGTGCAGGCAAAGCCGGAGCGTCGGTGTTGCTCGGACGTGCGGTCGCCTTCGAGCAGTCCCTCCCCAATGCGCTTCTGCAGGTGCTGCTGCTGCATCTCGTCGATGATCCGGCACATGTTGCGTCGCAGCATGTCTCGACGCTACGTCTCGCTCTCGGACTCGACGCCGGAGAAACACCAACGCCCGCAGCGTTGGCGGGCGCGGCCGTCTCCCTGGTTGACGAGATGTCCACTCGCGCACCGGTCGTCATCGTCGTCGACGATCTCCATCATGCGGATCAGAGCTCGGCGGCGGTGCTCGAGGCGCTCGTGATCGCGCGGTTGCCACGTGTCGCCATCGTGGCAACCGCTCCGACGCACATGCGGTGCGGGTTCGGCCCGAGCACGATCATCGACGTCGGGCCGCTCGATGGCGACGCCGCGTCGACGCTGCTACCTCTGAACCATCCGAGTATGGCGCTCGACGTGCGGCGCCGTGTCCTGGCACCCGCCGAAGGCAATCCGCTCGCACTGCGTGCGCTGCCCACCGAACTACGCTACGACCAGATCGACGGCTCGGCGTCGTTGCCGCCGGTACTTCCGATGTCAACTGTGTTGCGCGACAGGCTGGTTCCCGAGATTCCCGACCTTCCGGCCGCGACACGACGCCTGCTGTTGATGCACGCGCTGGCTCCCGACACTCCGGTCGCGGATCTCCTCGCGACGCTCGGCAGTCGCACATGTTCCGACGTCGTCGCCCCGGCGATCACGGCGGGACTCATCGAACTGAGCGTCGTCGACGGCGAGTCACCGTCGGCAGATCCCCCACGAATCCGCTTCACCCCAGCGCTCATCGGATCGGCGCTGATGAGTGCGGCAACCGATGACGAGCGATCGTCGGCGTATCGATCACTCGCGCGAGTTCCGCAGTGCTCGGCTGGGATCACACCCGATATGTCAACGGGAAGAACCACATTCGACGACGCGCTGGCAGCTCAACTCGAAGTGGCCGCGGAGGCCGATCTGTGCACAGGCGAGTGGCGTTCGGGGCTGGCCCGGCTCCGGCGGGCCGTCGAGCTCAGTGGTGATCCCCGGGAGCGTCACCGACGACTGGCCCGTGCAACGCAGGTTGCCGCACGCGTCGATCGTGACGCAGCGCGGGAGATGTTCGTCGGAATGCAGACAGGGCAGCGACATTTCGAGAACTCGATCACCGACGCACTCGCCGCGTCGGCGGTCATCGTCATCGACGACAATGGCGACGTCGACACTGCCTATCGGATGCTGATGGATGCGTTCGAACGCACTGCGCCGCACGACCCCGACGATCCGGTGGTCGTCGAAGCCGTCGAGGCGTTGCGCGAGTTGTGTTGGCTCGGTGGGCGTGCGGAGTTGTGGGAGGGGTATCGGCGGATCGTCGACGAGGTGGCGCCCGAAGCGTCGTCGGCACTGGGACTTGTGGCGGCACTCTGGAAGGGGCCGTCGACGTTGTCGGTCGTCCAGCAGACAACTCTGGACGCGCTGATCACCGGGTTGTCGGTCGACCATTCTCCGCTGTGGATCGGTGAGATCGCCGAGATGGCTGCGACATTCGACCGGATCGATGAGTGTCGTGTGGTACTCGATGAACTGATCGACGGCGTAGACACCCGCCGCGACGTAGCGAGCAGGCCGTCGATCGCGGCGGTGTGGGCGATGCTGCAGCTGGCTCAGGAAGCGTTCCACCGTGGGAGATGGTCGACAACAACAGAATTGGCTCAGCGGGCCAAGGTGGTCTGCGACGTCGACGGCCACGATCACCTCGGCTGGCTCGCCGACTATCTACTCGGCATGGTGGCCGCGGTTCGTGGTGAGGTCGACGTGGTGGAGCAACTCGCGGCGCGCATGCGTGCGTGGGCTCTACCGCGGCGTGCCTTCGTGCTCGTCCGGTTCGCCGAACATCTGTGGACGATGGTCGCCGGTGGGCGCGGAGATGTGGGTTCGGTGTACATCCACGCGACGGCGGTCAGTCCGGTGGGTCAGCTCGGACCGTACGTCTCGATGTCGGGAATGATCGCATTGGATCTGGTCCGATCGGCGACACGCACCGGTCGAGGCGACGATGCGCGAGCGCATGTCGCAGCCATCGAAGAAGCCCGGCTCGACCGAATCTCACCGCGGCTGAACATGATTGCGCTGGCATGCCGGGCAGTGATCAGTCCGGACGACTCGGACGCCTTGTTCGAGGAGGCGCTGGCAGTGCCGGGCGCCGACCAGTGGGTGTACGAGTATGCGCGTATCCAGTACACCTACGGCATGGAACTGCGACGCAAGCAGGAGCTCGTCGCGGCCAGGACCCAACTGCGAGCGGCACTCTCGACGTTCGTCGACCTCGGCGCCACGCCGTGGGCCGCGCGCGCCGAGGCGGAGCTCGACGCCACAGCACCGACTCGCAACGTCACGGCGGCAGACTCGGAACTGACCGCCTATGAACGACGTATCGCAGACATGGCGGCGTCGGGCCTGACCAACAAGGCCGTCGCGGAACGACTCGACATCTCGCATCGCACCGTTGGCAATCATCTGTATCGGATCTACGCCAAGTTGGGAGTGACGTCGCGAGTGGAGCTGCGCGACGTGCTCGCAGTCCCGAGATCAGTGCCCGGTGGTCGCGCGGCCGACAGGTCAGGTGAAGAGCGCGCAGTCACGTAGCGCCGTACGGGATCTCACTCCGACGGTCCGGTATACGTGCGAGAGATGACTGCCCACCGTACTCGGCGCGATACCCATCCGAGATGCGATGGCACGGTTGGACATCCCCGAGGCGGCCATCTCGGCGATGCGATGTGCCGTGGCGGAAATCTGTGGGGATCGACGTGGCGGCGTGAAGGTGGTGACCGACTCGCCGAGCAACCGTAGTTCATCGGCGGTTCGAGCAGACCAGTGGTCGGCGCCGAGCACGGTGAACGTCGAGAGAGCTTGGTAGAGTTCCTCTCTCGCGGCGCGACCGAGGCCGTTCATGCGCAACCGACGCCCGAAATGCAAGCGCACTCGCGCCACGTCGAACGGCCATCGGTCGGCGCCGGGCGTTGCGATCGCAGAGCGATACGCCTCGACATCGTCGGTGACGATCGCGTACGAACCTGCACGCAGGAATGCGAGCCGGACGTCGGGTCCGAAGCCGACGTCGGCGAGCGCCCGTGCCACCGACGCTGTTGCCGACGGCGATTCGCATTCAGCGGCGGCTTCGGCAAGGTCGATGATGGCGCGGTCGCCGCGGGTGATGACGTCGGCAGGTCCGTCTTTGGAGGCGCGGAAGACGCGGAGTGCGGTTCGCGGATTACCCGCACCGAGAGCCGTGACGGCCTGGAGGTGGCTGTCGTGTCGTGTGACGCCCACGCCCTTGGAAATCCATTGGGGCGCCGAGAGTGAGGTGGACGGGACGCGCTCTCCGCGATACGCGGACAACAGTTTTCGTGCTCTGACCAGATAGGCCAGCGCGTAGAGTTGCAGGCCCGACTCCCGGCAGAGAGCCATGCCGCCGTCGAGAGTCCGCTGCGCCTCGTCCCAGCGTCCCGCGCCCAGATAGTGGGAGCCGAGCATCCATGCGGCACAAGCCGAGGAGGTGACCGACGTGCGTGGGTCGGTCCACACCCGATGCAATGCGGCCCGCCACCAATAGCTGCTGCTGCGGGAGGTCGCGACAAACGCGCTGCGCACCACGTCCGCGGAATCGGCTGAGTGCTGCAGGGTGTCGATCAGTCGGTCAAGTCTGGCGTCGAGGTACTCATGGGACGCGCGATCGGGCGAAAGTGTCTGCGCCGCAATGAGTGCCCACTCCGGTGCGATCGTGTCGTGTTGTTCCACCAGAGACGCGAATTCTGACCAGTGCTCCGGCCGGTCGTCGAGATGGCAGAGTTGGTAGTGCGACCAGAGCGCATCGTCGAGAATACGATCGCCCGGTTCCGAAGGATGTGCGCGAATCGCTCGTGCAAAAGTCCGTTGCGCTTCGCGGATCGACTCCGGGGCCTTTGCAGACAGATACGAGCGCGCGACGACCGCCTCGAGTGAGCGTGTCGCCGTGGCGTCGATGCTCACCGCTTCGTCGAGAAGTGCGCTGGCCGTGGGGATATCGGCGCTCACCGCGGATACCAGAGCCGACGCCGCGGCGAGTCGTCGAGCCTTGGCAGACGGCTCTGTGGTGTGTGCGGCGCTGAGGCGGAATGTGTGTGCCGCCGTATGGGAGTCGCCATGGCGAAGGGCCTGAGCAGCGGATCGCTGTAGGAGATCTGCGACGTCGTCGTGGTCGAGCCCGAGTGAGGTGTGGTCGCTCGTCGATGGTGGGGCCTCGGTCGACGCGATGGCGAGATAGCCCGCGCGGACCAGTTCGCGAGGACGGCCGTCTCCGCGACGCACGATTCGACGACGATCATCGGAATCGAGACTCGGAAAGTGCAGGCGCAGAAAGTGATCAGACGCCGCTGCGTCGAGCGGATGGACCGCGAGCGCGACGTCGACCGCATGGCTGGGAAGACCCGCGACGCCGGGCACGCAGGTGGTGACGAGCTTGACGCTGCTGCCGGTCAGCCGTCGACTCAGGTACGAGAGTGTTTGTGCGGCATCGTCGTCGAGCCGATCGGCGTCGTCGAGTCCGATGAGAAGCGAGTGGGATCGCGGCAGGCGAGCAAGGCTGAGCAACGTCTGTCGCAGATCGTTGGCGTTGTCGTCCGTGGCGATGCCCGAATGGTGCTCGGAGGTGGCGGATTCGCGGAGGTGGGCTGCCAGTTCGGATAGAACCGACTCGGAGCCTGCGCGCGTGTTCAGTCGTGCGAGTCGGTATCCGGCGTCCGACGCCATACGTTCGGCCGCGGCGAGCAGCGCGGTGCGCCCGGTTCCCGGTTCGCCGACGAGCGCTATCGAATGGTCGGTCGGCGACGAGACGAATGCGCCCAGTGATCCGAGGAGTCGGTCGCGCGCCGTCAGGGTGTGTGACACCACCGCTGCTGCACCTCCCCTGTGAGCTAAGTTACTTGCAAGTACAAACAACAATGTAGCTCACCTCGGAGGCGCCCAGATGTCCGGGTTGCCGGAAGCTGGAGTCGGCACTTCAAGCCGTGCCCGGCCGGCAGAACACAGCGACGCCCACGACCGAGGTGGTCGTGGGCGCCGCGTTGTTCGTGGAGCTGCTACTTCGAGGCGGAACCGCTCGTCGATGACGCGCTCGACGCGTTGCTGCTCGATGCCTGTGACGACGACGGTGAGGACGTGGCGTCGGAGTCCGCCGAGGCGGTGGCGTCGGAGCTCGAAGCTCCTCCGGTGCCGGCGCCCGCAGAGCCCGTGCCCGCAGAACCGTTGCCCGCAGAACCCGTGCTGGCAGAACCCGTGCCGGCAGTGTCGGCGCCGATTGTCGTGCCGGGGTCGGCTGCGGGGGAGTTGTCGGTCGCTCCGGTCGCTCCGGTCGCTCCGGTCGCGTCGTCGCCGACGGTGGCAGGTGCAGAGGCGCCGCCCGACCCCGTTACGCCATCCTCCGTGCCACCCGACCCCGTCACGCTCTCGCTCGGCGTGACCGCACCGGCGTCGGACGAACCGGAGTCTGTGGTTTCCGGCGAGGTGGTAGTCGTCGCGAGATCCGTTGCGGCCGTTGCGCCCTGGGCTTCGGCGGCTACCGGCGTCGCGGCCCTGACGATCGGCGCGCTCGCGACCGGCGACGCATCGACGGTGTACGACGTCTTCGGAGGTAGCGGAGCGAGCGCAGTCGCGATTGACGTCACGATGTGCTGCAGTGCGCCGAGCGTGCCCGGCAGGAGGATGTTGAGCTGACCGTCCTCGTCGAAGCTGCTGTCGAGCGCGGGATGCAGTAGGCCACCATTGATGACCGGGAAGTCGCCGAGACCGATGATGTTGCCGACGCTCGGGCCATAGCCGCCATTGAGGAGGCCGTCGAGCATGACGCCCGGCGCTTGCATCAGCGCGGTCGCGACCTGCCCGATGTCACCGGCTTCGGCGCCGTCGACCACGGTCTGGACAGCATTCCCGACCGCCCCGAGGCCACCGGCCAGCGGACTGATGATGCCCATTCCGGCGAAGAGTACGACGTCCGGTACCTGATAGACCAGGCGCTTACCCGCAGCGAACGGCTCCGACAGCGCAGCGCTGATTCGATCGTTCGGGATCGCTCCGGCAAGCGCCAGACCGGCGTCGAGCGGCACGTCGAGGATCTTCATCAGTGCGGGCATCACTGATCCGGTGGACGGATTGATTGCCGCGTAGATCGGCGCGCCGGCGACCAACAGGATGTTGTTCATCGCCGACTCGATGTCGCCCGCCTTCAGGGCAGCCGTGGCGGCGGCGAGCAACTGCGGAACGTCGTTGCGCAGTGCTTCGGCAACGTCCTTGACCGCGCCGGACAGCCCCGGACCGACGCCGCTCGCGGCCTCGGACGCCTGCTTCCACAGCGCAGCGAAATCGGGGCTGGTGCCCGACTTCCACTCGCCGTTCACAGCGCCGTCGGCGACGCCCTTGACGAGATTGAGCTGGTTCTCCAACACCTGACTCAGAATCGGGAGTGCTTTATCGGGCGAATTGGCCTGCAGCGCTTTGATGCTCGTGAGTGCGCGCTGGATGGCGTCCGCGTAGATCTGCGTCGGGTCGGCGTCGGCGGCCAGGGTGGTCACCGCATGTGCGCCGACGGTTGCGGTGTCCGCGACGAGCTGCGTCGTCGACGCTGCCCCCTCGGTTGCGGCCACCGTTGCGGCCTGACTCATCGCCGGGACGGCTGCGATCACTGCGGCACTCGCGATGGACATTCCCGTGAGGGCCAACGCGCCCACCCTCGGGCGAACGACAGCGTTCTTCATGGTCACTCCTTGTCAGTGGCGGCACCAGAACCTCGTCCGCCCCCGAGCGACCCGATTGCAGCGCGCCGCCACCACCCGACGCGCCGTCGTCGAGGGTGCCTCGTTCGCACTGCAAAATGACGGGATGCGCGCAAGCCGGTAGCCGCGTGACTCAGCTTGTGAAGCGGAACACGACGCACAAAAACGCCCCGACGCCTGCGGAGAACGTGTCCGCGGGCGCCGAGGCGTCGTGAGGGGTGTCGATCAGTTGTCGCTCGACGCTGAGCTTCCTGCCGAGTCCGCTCCGGACTTCGACGCTGAGCTTCCTGCCGAGTCCGCTCCGGACTTCGACGCTGCAGAGTCCGCAGACTTCTTTGTGTCTGCCGCGTCAGCGTCGGTAGCCGAGCCGGTTCCCTTCGAACTCGCAGTGCTCGATCCCTTGCTGCTCGATCCCTTAGTGCTCGAGCCCGCGGTGCTCGAACCCGTGCTGCTCGACGTCGAGTCGGTGGCGGACTTCGAATCATCTGCGGTGCCCGATGATTCGACGCTGCCCGACGTATCGCCGCCGGAAGGCTGGGCGGGTGCCTCTGTGTCATCTGCGACCGTTGTCGTCGGCGCAGCCGCATCGGAAGCAGTCGTAGCCGCATCGGAAGCAGTGGTAGCCGCGTCGGAAGCAGTCACGGTCGAGTCGGTCTGGGCCGCGACCAGCGTCGCCATGTCGACGCTCACGGTCTTCGGCGGCACCGGCGTGATGGCCTTGATGATGTCCGACTGAAGGCGCTGAAGCACCCAGCCGGTGCCCGGAATGATGGTGGCGCGGTTGCCGTCGGCGTCCTTTCCGATGAGCTGCAGCGCGCCTCCGAGCAAGCCGCCGCTGACGACACGCAGTCCGCCGACGCCCACTAGTCCGCCGACGCTCGGTCCGTAGCCGCCGTTCAGGAAGCCGTCGAGCGTGATGGCAGGCGCCTGGACGAGTGCGGTCAGCGCGCCTTCGAGATCGTTGGTGCCCAGGGCGTCGATCACGTTCTGCACGCCGCGACCGAAGCCGCCGATCCCGCCTGCGACCGGGCTGATGATCCCCATCCCGATGTAGGCGAAGTCGGAGCCGATCACGTTGTTCACCTTGATGGCGTTGCTGATCGGTGTCGAGATGGCGGCGGCGAGGTCGGCGTTCGGGATCGCACCCGCAGCGATGAGGCCGGCGTTCAGCGGAACGTTGAGCAGCTTGACGAGCGTCGGGACCACGCCGCCTGCCTTGGTCGGCTTGATCACGGAGTACACCGGCGTGACCACGGCGAGCAGCAGGTTGTTCATCGCGCCTTCGACGTCGCCGGACGAGAGCGACGTCGAGACGGCTTCGAGCAGCTTGGGGAGCTGATCGGAGAGTGCCGCGGTGACGTTGGCTTCGATGCCCGCGGAGTCCAGGCCGTCGAGTGCGGCCTGGATCTGGGTCCAGATCGGCGAGAAGTCGGCTGCCTTGCCCGCTTTCCACTCTCCGGCGACAGCACCGTTGATGATGCCGTTGACCAGCGCGGTCTGGTTCGCCAGGAGCTGGTTGAGGATCGGGTACTCGGTCTTCGACGCCGACTTCTTCAGCTTCTCGATGGCAGCCTGTGCCTTGGTGAGCACCTGCTGGTAGATCGCCAGCGGGTCGGTGTCGGCAGCGGAAGGTGTTGCGGCAGAAAATGTTGCGGCGAGTGGTGCCGCCAGGGCTGCGGTGGCCGCTACAGCAGCGTCCTGCGTCACAGCGGTGGGCGTGGCGGCGGCATACGTGGCTGCCTGGCTCATCGACGGGACGGCCCCGATCACCGCGGCACTCGCCACGGAGAACCCGGCAAGGGCCATCATGCTCGCCCGCGGGCGAACGGCAGCGTTCATCATTGTCACTCCTAGAAACCGGTGGCGAGCAGTCGTGAGTAGTCGGGGTCGCCAGGTGGACCCCGGAGGTGGACGCCGTCGCCACTCGCCGGCGGCACCGCCGATGACTGTGCACGTCGGATCGACAAAAGAGACAAATCGCCGCAACGGCGTGGACAAATGACTCAGCTTGCGAGGTGCGTCATATCTCGCATGAGGTGTGTGATAGATCGCAGCACGCTCAGGGCTCCCGCCTTGTCGAGCGGCTCATTGCCGTTGCCGCACTTCGGTGACTGCACGCACGACGGACATCCCAGCTCACAGCCGCACTCGGAGATGGCGTCCGCGGTCGCTGCGATCCACGTCGTGAACTGCGCGTACCCACGCTCGGCGAATCCGGCGCCTCCGAGATAGCCGTCGTAGACGAAGACGGTCGGAAGTCCGGTGTCGGGGTGCAGGTTGGTCGAGAGTCCTCCGATGTCCCACCGGTCGCACGTCGCGACGAGGGGCAGCATGCCGATCGCCGCGTGCTCCGCGGCGTGCAGGGCACCGGGCAGGCGCGTGGCGTCAATACCCACCTCGGCCAGCGACTCCGGAGTCAGCGTGTACATGACCGCGCGCGTGTGCAGTGTCTGACGCGGCATGTCGAGTTCGACGGCGTCGAGCACTTCGCCCGACGGGAGTGATCGAAGATATCCGACGACCTGATGGCTGACGTCGACATCGACGAACGCCACTGACAGCGGCCCGTAGGTGTTCGACGAGACGACCGACGTCACCGATACGTCTGTGGTCTCACGCGCAGACGTCGTCCAATCCGGCTCCTCGGGATGAGCCAGCGCGAGTCCCTCGTCGAGATCGAGTTCGTCGACGACGTAGCTCTCGCCCTGGTGGATGTGTACCGCTCCGGGATGCACCGTCGCGGGGGCGCGACCGGCGTCGACGGTCCCGAGTAGTTCCGACGTCGTTGCGTCGACGATGAGCACCTGCCCGCCGATTCCGCCGCGAATGTCTATGTCGCCGTGGGGTTCTACGCCCGCGGCCGGATACCAGCCCGCCTTCCGTTTGCGGAGTAGGCCGTCGGCGGCGAGTTGCTGCACGGCGTCGCGCGCGCCCCAGCGCTCGATCTCGTTGTCCCCCAACGGGTACTCGGTCGCCGCGCACAGCAGATGCGGCGCGAGGATGTACGGGTTGGTCGGATCGATGACCGGCGCCTCGACCGGCGTGGCGAGCAGCGCGTCTGGATGGTGGACCAGATAGGTGTCGAGCGGGTCGTCGCGTGCGATCAGTACGACGAGCGCATCGCCGGATTCACGTTGGCGCCCAGCACGTCCCGCCTGCTGCCAGAACGAGGCGATGGTTCCGGGGTAGCCCGCGATGATCACCGCGTCGAGTCCGGTGATGTCGACGCCGAGTTCGAGTGCGTTGGTCGTCGTCACCCCGACGAGCCTGCCATCGGAGATGGCGGCCTCGAGTCGACGCCGATCATCGGCGAGATACCCCGCGCGATACGCGGCCACTTTGTCGACGAGGTCGGGAGCGCTGTGCGACAACAGATCACGAGCCCGCAGTGCCGCAATCTCGACGCCGCGTCTGCTGCGTCCGAAACACAGTGTGCGAGCGCCCTCGACGACGAAGTCGGCCAACAGACGGGACGCCTCTGCATCCGCGGATCGCCGTACCGGAGCGTCGTTCTCGCCGGTTACGCCCGGTACGAAATCGGGTTCCCATAGGGCGACGGTCCGCTCGCCACGCGGCGACCCGTCGTGTGTGACCCCGACCGCGGGTTCGCCGATGAGTCGTTCGAGCGCGGCGGCGGGATCGGCGACTGTCGCACTGGCCGCGATCACCGTCGGCTCCGAACCGCACGCACGTGCCAGACGTAAGAGTCGACGCAGCACCATCGCGGTGTTGGAGCCGAACACCCCACGGTAGTGGTGACATTCGTCGACGACGATGTATCGCAGGTGCGCGAAGAATTGTCGCCATTGGCCGCGCGACGGGCCGCCGGCGTGTGTGCCGGGCGTGGCGACACCGGTCAGTATTCCCAAATGCAACATGTCGGGATTCGTGAAGATCCACCGCGAATGTGCTCGAGCCCACTGTCGGATCTCGGAATCGGTGTCGCCGTCGTACGCGCACGGCTGGAGGTGAGAAAAGTCGCGGCGTCCGGAGATGATCGACGTGAGCGCCTTGAGTTGATCGGCACCGAGAGCTTTAGTCGGGCTGAGATACAGTGCGGTCGAGTGTGGTTCGGCGAGAAGCGTCGTCAGAATTGGCATTTGGTACGACAACGATTTGCCAGATGCGGTTCCGGTGGCAATCGATACATGTCGGCCTGCGAATGCGTGGTCGGCGGCCTCGGTCTGATGAATCCACGGTCGTTCGATTCCACTATCGACGAGAGCGGCACGGACCTCGTTCGAAATCCAATCGGGCCAGGACGCGAAAGTTGCTGAGCGGGAATCGATTACCGAGAGATGAGTTACCGGACTGGAGTCCGGATCTGTTCCGGCCAGTGAGCGACGAAGAAGTTCGGTGCCGAACGTGGAGTGGTGCATAGACGAAATGTCGTGGTGACCGGGCGATCTCGGCGCGCGAGGCCCCAATCGGTGCGAGTGCGTGATTATGTCCTATAGCCAGCAGGTTTTCCTTGCATACGATGTTACCTTTCGGTCTCGAACGTCGAAAAATCGGGTGGTTTTGGCTCAGAGTGATTGCGACGACTATCCAAGTCGCCTCGAACATGATTGACTGAGTTTGGCCGCAGCTCCCGGGCGGCCATCGCTGATTGCGGTGATCGCGCGGGATCGGGTTGCAGCCGTGGTACTGAAGTTGTCAGGCCGAATGGTGTTCGTCCACGAACTCTCCCATCGGCGTTCTCCGAGGTATGGCGGTACGACCGGCCGCGACACGTGACCAGCGTGTCGGGACAGTTTGAATGTATGTAAAGGATTGCAGGAATGGCACAGGGGACTGTGAAGTGGTTCAACGCGGAGAAGGGCTTCGGCTTTATTGCTCCCGATGAGGGCAATGACGACGTGTTCGTCCACTACTCGGAGATCCAGGGCAACGGCTTCCGTACCCTCGAGGAGAACCAGCGCGTGGAGTTCGAGGTCGGACAGGGCACCAAGGGTCCGCAGGCGACCGGCGTCCGCGCCGTCTGAGACTTCGGCTCAACAGACGAGCTTGATCGATGCAACGCTCCCGTCCTCTTTCGAGGGCGGGAGCGTTCGTCTGTCAGCCTTCCTTTGCCGTCGACGCCAATCGGTGACCCGGCGTTCGGCGTCCCTCTGTTCGGTGTCCCTCTGTTCGACGTCCTGGTGTTCGACGTCCCTCTGTTCGATGTCCCAGTAGGCAAGGCACCAGTATTGTCTGGTGCGTGGGCCAACTGGCGTTCTTCTCTGCCGAACTCGACGAGCCGTCGCTCGACGACCTCGGCGGCCTTCTCGCAGCGCACGGACAATCGTCGCGCGTCGCAGGTAGCGGGTCGGCTGCGGGTGGTACGCGCGTATCGATCGTGCTGACCGCGCCGTGGCGCGCGGCGGCAGTGGTCGAGGAGATGAAGGCCTGCGGCGTCGACACCGAGCTCACCGAGTCCGACGAGGGTAATCCGCTCGCACGCAGCGCACTCACACCGCTGCTCGACGCCCTGCACGCCACCTGGTCGCGTGGTGCGGTCAAGGCTGTTCCCGCAGGCTGGGTTCCCGGTCCTCGTGCGCTGCGACTCTGGACGATCGCCGCGGGATCGTCGGATGCCGGGCACTACCAGCTCGGACTCGATCCACATGCTCCCGATACCCATGCCCAACTCGCGACTGCGCTGATGCGGACCGGGATTGCACCTACTCTTGTTGGCACGCGAATCCATTCGCCCGCATTGCGGATCTCGGGTCGTCGTCGACTCGCTCGTCTCTGCGAGTACGTCGGCGAGGCGCCGCACTTCGCGGGAGCGCGTGCGGACTGGCCGGACGTCGGCGACTGACGAACGACACACTTCGTTTCGCGCTCGGCATATTCAGCGTTGACCAGGCGTTATGGGCGGCAGCGTCGTCGAATTGCGTGGTGGATACCCGCCCATCGTGAATTCGGATGTGCAAATGGCGCTATACATAAGGTACAAACCTCAAACGAGACGAGACCCCATCCGTCAGCCAACCGGCACGCGGCGGGCGGGTCCAAACCGAAGGACACCCGTTGGCCGAGACCAGCACCACCGCGCCCGCAAAAGGAGAAGCGATCCGACGACTGGTGATCGTCGAGTCGCCGACCAAGGCGCGCAAGATTGCGGGGTATCTGGGGGGCAACTACGTCGTGGAGTCGTCGCGCGGTCACATTCGTGACCTGCCGCGCGGCGCCGCCGACGTTCCGGCGAAGTACAAGGGCCAGCCCTGGGCGCGGCTCGGTGTCAACGTCGACGACAACTTCGAGCCGCTGTACGTGGTCTCGGCAGACAAGAAGTCGACGGTCTCCGAGCTGAAGTCGTTGATGAAGGATGTCGACGAGCTCTATCTCGCGACGGACGGCGACCGCGAGGGTGAGGCGATCGCCTGGCACCTGCTCGAGACGCTCAAGCCGAAGATCCCGGTCAAGCGCATGGTGTTCCATGAGATCACCGAGCCTGCGATCCGCGCGGCGGCCGAGAACCCGCGCGACCTCGACATCGACCTGGTCGACGCGCAGGAAACCCGACGCATCCTCGACCGTCTCTACGGCTACGAGGTCTCGCCCGTGCTGTGGAAGAAGGTCATGCCGAAGTTGTCGGCGGGCCGTGTGCAGTCGGTGGCGACGCGGATCATCGTCGAACGTGAACGTGAGCGCATGGCGTTCGTGTCGGCCGAGTACTGGGACGTCGACGCCACGCTCGACGCCGGTGAGTCGACGACCCCGCGCAGCTTCTCGTCGCGGTTGGTATCGGTCGACGACGCGCGGGTCGCCGCCGGTCGTGACTTCGATTCACGCGGCAACCTGAAGCGCGCCGACGGCGTCGTCGTACTTGATCGCGAGCGGGCGACGGCCCTGGCCACAGCTCTCGACGGTGCCGACATGACGGTCACCTCGGTGGAGGAGAAGCCCTACACGCGTAAGCCGTATGCGCCGTTCATGACGTCGACGCTGCAGCAGGAGGCGGGCCGCAAACTGCGGTTCACCTCCGATCGCACGATGCGCATCGCGCAGCGGCTGTACGAAAACGGCTACATCACCTACATGCGTACCGACTCGACGACGCTGAGCGAGTCGGCGATCAACGCTGCGCGGGCACAGGCTCGTGATCTGTACGGTGCCGACTTCGTGCATGCCACTCCGCGTCAGTACACCCGCAAGGTCAAGAACGCGCAGGAGGCGCACGAGGCGATCCGCCCGTCGGGCGAGACGTTCCGGACTCCCGGCCAGGTGGCCGGTCAGCTCGAAGCCGACGAATTCCGGCTCTACGAGTTGATCTGGCAGCGGACCGTCGCGTCGCAGATGGCCGACGCGCGCGGCACCACGCTGAGCCTGCGTATCGCCGGCACCGCGAGCGGACAAGGCGGCAACGGCGAGCGATGCACGTTCGCGGCATCGGGTCGGACCATCACGTTCCCTGGCTTCCTGTCGGCGTACGTCGAGACGGTCGACGAGCAGGCCGGTGGCCAGGCCGACAACGCCGAGACGCGGCTGCCGCAGCTCACCGAGGGGCAGCACCTCACGGCCACCGACCTCGAGGCCGACGGTCACTCGACCAACCCGCCCGCGCGCTACACCGAGGCGTCGCTGGTCAAGGTGCTCGAGGAGCTGGGCATCGGCAGGCCGTCGACCTACGCGTCGATCATCGGGACCATCCAGGACCGCGGCTACGTGGTGAAGAAGGGCAGCGCGCTCGTCCCGTCGTGGATCGCGTTCGCTGTCGTCGGGTTGATGGAGGCGTACTTCGAGAACCTCGTCGACTACGACTTCACGGCGTCGCTCGAAGACGATCTCGACCAGATCGCCAACGGCAACGAGAACCGCACCCGCTGGCTGACCGAGTTCTACTTCGGCGACAAGGCGGCCGACGAGTCGTCGAGCGGTGATCAGGGTGAGGTGCCCGAGATCGCAGGCTCCGACATTGCCAAGCACGGCGGATTGAAGAAGCTCGTCGGGGTGAACCTCGAGGAGATCGACGCCCGCGAGGTCAACTCGATCAAGCTGTTCGACGACGAGCAGGGCCGCCCGGTCTATGTGCGTGTCGGCCGGTTCGGGCCGTACCTCGAACGCAATGTTGCGACGTCGCCCGACGCGGAACCGGATCTGCAGCGCGCCAATCTACCTGCGGATATGACTCCCGACGAGCTGACGCTCGAGGTGGCAGAGAAGCTGTTCTCGACGCCGCAGGAGGGTCGTTCGCTCGGCGTCGACCCGGTCAGCGGGCACGAGATCGTCGCGAAGGAAGGACGATTCGGGCCGTACGTCACCGAGATCCTGCCGCCCGACGACGACGAGGACGGCTCGGGTGGCGGCGCTGCCCCGTCCACGATCCCCGCAGGTCCGACCCCTCGTGATGGTGGCGAGGGTGGTGTGGTGCCGCTCGACGACGCGCACGCGGGCGGTGGCACGGCCACCAAGACGGTCGCGAAGAAGACGGCCAAGAAGGCCGCGAAGAAGGCCGGACCCAAGCCGCGGACGGGGTCGCTGTTCAAGTCGATGGACATCTCGACGGTCACGCTCGACGACGCGCTCAAACTGCTCTCGCTGCCGCGGGTCGTCGGCGCCGACCCGGAGTCCGGCGACGAGATCACCGCGCAGAACGGCCGCTACGGCCCGTATCTGAAGAAGGGTACCGACTCGCGGTCGCTGGCCAACGAAGACCAGATCTTCGGGATCACGCTCGACGAGGCGCTCAAGATCTACTCCGAGCCCAAGCGTCGTGGCCGGCAGGCCGCAGCACCCCCGCTGCGCGATCTCGAGAAGAACGACGAGGTCAGCGACAAGCCGATGGTGATCAAGGACGGCCGCTTCGGCCCGTACGTCACCGACGGCGAGACCAACGCCAGCCTGCGCAAGGGCGACGACGTCGCGACCATCACCCCCGAGCGGGCGATGGAACTCCTCGCCGACCGCCGCGCCCGCGGCCCGGCGAAGAAGGCCACGAAGAAGAAGGCCACCGCGAAGAAGACGCCGGCGAAGAAGACCGCCACCAAGACGGCCGCGAAGAAGACCGCGGCCAAGAAGACTGCGGCCAAGAAGACGACCGCGAAGAAGACCGCAGGAAAGAAGAGCGCGCCGCCGGCCGAGGAGTGATCTCGACAAGCTCGATCAGCGGGTGGGCGCTGAATCAGCGGTGCATTTCCGCTGGTTGAGCAGGCCGGGTGCGGCAGAAGCCCGCGGAAGGGTCATCGGGCGGGCGCAGGAAGTAGGGGAAGGAATCCTTCCGTGGGTTGTGTACGTTTCCCCGGGTTGTTTCGCGGGTAAGGGTCAGAGAGTGGGGGAAGGGATCTTTCCCCTAGTTTCTGCGGGCGGGCCGGGGTGGCGCGGGGACCTGCGCGGCGTCGAACGTCGCGCGGTGTCGACCGGTGGCCTGGTTCGACGACAAGGTCGACGCCGGGTCCGCAGAATCTCGCGGAAGAGTCGCCGGGTGCGGCCGAGGTTCGCGGAAGTGCGGTCGGGTGCGGCAGAATCTCGCGGAAGAGTGGCCGGGTGCGGCCGAGGCTCGCGGAGGCGCGGTGGGTGCGGCAGAAACTCGCGGAAGGGCCGTCGGGCGGCGCGCAGCGAGCTGCCGGTGTCGAAACCGCGTTGATCTCGACAAGCTCGATCAGCGGTGGGGCGCTCGATCAGCGGGTGCATCTCCGCTGGTTGAGCAGGCCGCGAGCGTAGCGAGCTGCCGTGTCGAAACCACGTTGGGTGATCTCGACAAGCTCGATCAGCGGGTGGGGGCTCGATCAGCGGGTGGGCGCTCGATCAGCGGGTGGCACCCTACCGCCGATACGGCGACAGGTGTGGGCGGGCGAGCAGCGTCTCGATGCCGCGGCCGCGCAGCTCGACACCTTCGCCGATGTCCCAGTTCTTCGCCTCCTCGCTCGAGGCGAGGAACACCGCGCGGGCCGAGCCCAGCACGCGGGTCGGTTCGTCCTTGGCCAGTTCGGTGAGCCGGGCCGCTTCGTTGACCGGGTCGCCGATCACCGTGTACTCCAGCCGCTGCTCCGAGCCGATGTGGCCGGCGATGGCTTTGCCCGCGGAGACCCCGATACCGATGTCGGTGTCGCCGAGTGTCTCCCACAACTCCTGGCGCATCTCCCGCGCCGCGGCGAGTGCCTGACCGGCGAAGTCGTCGAGGTTCAGCGGTGCACCGAAGATGGCGAGCGCGGCGTCGCCCTGGAATTTGTTCACGAATCCACCGTGGCGTCCGACGACGGCCACCACCACCCGGAAGAACTCGTTCAGCAGGTCGACGACCTCTCGTGGTGGCCGATTCACGGCCAGCCGCGTCGATCCGACGATGTCGACGAACAGCACGCCGACGTAGCGTTCCTCGCCGCCGAGTTCTGTTCCGGTCTCGATGGCCTTGCGCGCGACGTCCTCGCCGACGTACCGGCCGAACAGGTTGCGCAACTGCTGCCGCTCACGCAGGTCGGCGACCATGTCGTTGAAGCCCGCCTGCAGAAGTCCCAGGTCGGAACCGTCGTAGATCTTGACGGCGGTGTTCAGGTCACCTTCACTCACTCGGGTCTGGGCGGCGCGGAGTTGCTTGATGGGGTCGTTGATGGCGCGTACGACGCGCACGATGGCCAGCAGACTGAACGCCAGCGACGCCAAACACATCCACAGGATGGGGCGTAGCAATCCGACGGCGTCGGTCTCGATGAAGTGAATGCGCTGCAGCAGGATCAGGCCGACGATCACGACCATCGGCGCGACGACGCTGATCACCCAGAAGACGGCGATGCGTGTGGTCACGCCCGGCGCGATCGCGTCGTCTGGGTTGTTGGCCATCGCGGCGACGGTGATGGGGCGCAGCACCTTCTCGGACTGGAGGAAGCTGAGCACGCAGGTCACGAGTGCGCCGATCGCGCTGGCGACGGCAACGATGAACGCATCCTTGTGTGAGACGGTCAGGTTGACCGCGGTGAACAACACACCACCGATGACCCACAGACCCAGATTGACCAGCGACAACGTCACGGGCAGCCGCAGCGCTCGTTTGCGGGCCATGTCGTTGTCGAGTCGCGTTCGACGTCGGTGCCACACGAGCACCGGCAGCGACAGTTTGATACTCAGCGCGCCGCCCACGATCATCGCCAGGAGGAGATAGGCGAGGAAGATGCCCTGATTGAGTGCGGTGATGTCGTTGAACTTGAACGAATCCTGCGACGGCATACCGAAGCGGAGAAACGCGAAGGTGAACAGCGCGCCAACGAGATTTGCGCGCAACAGGTCGAGAGCGAGGATCGGCCACGGCGTGCGCGCCAGCCATCTGGCCAGGTGCAAGCCGTAAGACAGCCTGGATCGACGTTCAACCACGCCCTTTACGGTAGCTGGCTGCTTGCAATTGTTAAACGTTCATCCACAAGCTGGGGTGTCCGAACTGCGGATTACGCTGGTGATGTGACAAATGTCTTCGACCGGCTGACCGGCCAGCGGGCAGTGGCGCAGGAGCTGACCGACGCCGCGACGGCCGCCAGAGTCCTCGCTTCACGCCTCGACGCAGGACCGTCCGCCCCCGCTGCCGCTGACTTCGACGCCGCCGAACACGACGCCGCTGGTGAGCTCGACGCATCGATCCTGGACGCTGCCGACTTCGACGACCCAGACTTCGACAGCCCAGGCTTCGACGACCCGATCTTCGATGGCCCCACGCCGGCGTCCGTCGTCGTGCCCCGCGCGTCGATGACGCACGCCTGGCTGTTCACCGGGCCGCCCGGAAGTGGTCGATCGGTAGCGGCGACGTGCTTTGCGGCGGCGCTGCAGTGCCAGCATCCCGACGTCGTCGGGTGCGGTGAGTGTCGTGCGTGCGTCACGGTCATGGCTCAGACGCATGCCGACGTCCGGCACATCGTGCCGCAGGGGCTGAGTCTCTCCGTCGACTCGATGCGCGAGATCGTGCAGGCTGCCGCGCGGCGGCCGGGTACCGGTCGGTGGCAGATCGTCGTCGTCGAAGATGCTGATCGGCTGACCGAGCAGGCGGCCAACGCGCTGCTGAAGGTCGTCGAGGAGCCGCCGTCCCGCACGGTCTTCCTGCTGTGCGCACCGTCTGTCGACCCCGAAGACATCTCCGTCACGCTTCGCTCGCGATGCAGGCATGTCCCGCTCGCAACGCCGACCGTCGCCGACATCGAGCGCGTCCTCGTCGACCGCGACGGCCTCGACGCCGACGCCGCGCGGTGGGCGGCATCGGTCTGCGGCGGGCACATCGGACGTGCCCGCCGCCTTGCCACCGACCCCGAGGCTCGCGAGCAACGCGACAAGGCGCTGGCGCTCGCACGTGCGGCCACCCGTGATTCGACGGCCTATGCGGCCGCAGAGGAATTGGTGAAGTCGGCCGACGCCGCGGCGAAGGCGATCAGTGCCGAACGCGACGAAGCCGAGACCGAGGAGATGAAGACCGCCCTCGGCGCAGGCGGCACCGGTAAGGGCACCGCCCGACCTCCACGCGGAACGGCGGGTGCGCTCAAGGAGCTCGAGAAGCGGCAGAAGTCGCGCGCCACCCGCGTCGGACGCGACACCCTCGACCGTGCACTCGTCGACCTCGCCGCTCTCTACCGCGACGCCCTCGTCGTCTCGATGGGTGCGCAGGTCACGGCGATGCACCCGGACAAGGCCGCCGACATCGCGATTCCGATGGCTGCGTATGCGTCTCCGGAACAGTTGCTCCGCTGTGTCGAAGCCGTCCTGGAATGTCGTGAAGTCCTTGACCAGAACGTGAAGCCGAAGTTCGCCGTCGACGCGATGGTTGCCACCATCGGACAGGTCATGCGCTCGAACTGATCGCCGGAGCGCCACGTGTCGCGCTCGACGCCCGGAGTAACCGCCGGGTAATCACGGTGAAACACAACGCTTCTAGCGTGGCAACCCATGACATCTGCACAGGGGGCGACGTCGCGCGGGTCTGACCGTCCGCCGGGCACCGGCATCGACATCTCCGGCTTGACCAAGACCTTCACCAGCCGGTCGGTGCGCGGGACCAACACGGTCACCGCGCTCTCCGACGTGTCGTTGAAGACCGCGGAGGGTTCGTTCCTGTCGCTGCTCGGCCCGTCCGGATGCGGTAAGTCGACGGTACTGCGCATCCTCGCGGGACTCGAGGAACCGACGTCGGGCACCGCGTTGATGAACGGCCAGTCGCCGACCGAGCTGCAGCGAGATCACTCGTTGGGCATCGCTTTTCAGGATTCTGCCCTGTTGCCGTGGCGGACCGTCGAATCCAACATCAGGTTGCCGCTCCAGGTCGGACGCATGCCGTCCGACGACGCGTTGGTCTCGGACCTGATCGAGCTCGTCGGCCTCACCGGATTCGAGAAGGCCAAGCCTGCCATGCTGTCCGGCGGTATGCGACAACGTGTTTCGATCGCACGGGCACTCGTCGTGCGACCCACCGCGCTGCTGCTCGACGAGCCGTTCGGCGCCCTCGACGACATGACCCGTCAGCGTCTCAACATCGAACTCCTCCGCATCTGGACCGAGAAGCCCGCCACCACACTCATGGTGACCCACGGGATCGCCGAGGCGGTCTTCCTCTCCGACGTCGTCGCGGTGATGAGTCCGCGCCCCGGTCGCGTCGTGGAGATGGTGCCCGTCGACCTGCCCCGACCGCGTGTCCCCGAGATGATGCGCACACCGGAATTCCATGCGCTGCATGACCATCTGTCCGGCCTGCTGTTCGGCGGTAAGGCAGCCGACGGTCCTGCGAAGCCCGCCGCATCCGAACCCGACAGGGACGTTCCCGACACCGCCGACGCCGACGCGATCTCCGAGGCCACGAGTGGCTAGCGCCGTGGTGGAACGGACGTCGTCGGCGCGCACGGTCGCAGGCGCCGACCGATGGGCCGCGGGACTCGTCGGCATCGTCGGCGTGCTAGTACTCTGGTCGCTCGCCGGAGCGTTGGAATGGTTCCACGGAACGATCCCGACACCGTGGGCTGTTGTCCAGACCATCGCCGACACCGGATGGAGCTACTACGCCGAGAACTTCTCGTCCACAATCGAATTGGCGTTGCGCGGCTTCTTCTGGGGCAATCTGCTCGCGATCCTGCTGGCACTTCTGGTGATCGTGATACCGCCGATCGAGGGCTTGGCCACTCAACTCGCGATCATCTCCTACTGCACACCCATCATCGCCGTCGCGCCGATCATCCAGGTCGCCTTCGCGCAGGTGCAGACGATGATCATCTTCCTCGCGGCCATCTCGGTGTTCTTCACGACGATGATCGGAACGCTCAGCGGGCTGCGTTCGCCGAACAAGGCGAGCCTCGACCTGATCCGCGTCTACGGCGGAGGCCGTTGGTCGCAGTTGCGGCGCGTGCGGATCGAGGCTGCACTTCCGAACACGTTGGCCGCCATCAAGATAGCGGCACCGGCTGCGATTCTCGGTGCGGTTCTCGGAGAGTTCCTCGCGATGCCGGACAGGGGCGCCGGTCCTGCGATGATCGTGGCGCAGCAGCGCGGCGACATCCCGCAGGTGTGGGCGATCGCGCTGATCTGTGGTGCCGTCGCCGGCGTCGGGTACGCGATCGTCGCCGTCGTCGCCCGGTTCGCGACGCGGTGGGCCGCAGGTAAGGAGGTGTTCGGATGATCGCTCCCACAACCGATTCGACGGCCGACGTGGTGGTCGCCGACGCATCGACTCCAGCAGACGGGCTCCCGGAAAGTGTTGCGACAGGCCCGAACATCGGTGCGCTGCTGTGGCAGATCACCAAGTTCCTCGGATCGCTCGTCGCGTCATTCGTGTTGATTCTGGTGATCTGGTGGCTGTTCCTGCTCGCCTTCCCCGACATAGGGCCGATCATCGGACGCACCCCGGTCCAGGTTTTCCAGTATCTGTTCACCGAGCCGGGCGCCGCAGACGCGAGGTCGGAGATCTTCGACAATCTCGCGATCACCCTGACCGACGCCGCAATCGGCTTCGTCGTGGGAATGACCGCTGCGCTACTCGTTGCGGCGCTGTTCGTCGTATCACGGCCTGCCGCACAGACATTCATGCCGATAGCGATGCTCCTTCGCTCGGTGCCGTTGGTCGCGATGACACCGCTGATCACGCTCGTCGTCGGGCGGGGGATCGGGGTGGTCGCCGTGATGGGTGGAATCGTGGTGTTCTTTCCCGCGCTCGTCATGATCATGACCGGCCTGGCGAACGCGCCCACACAGATCAACGACGTGATCGCTGTGTACGGCGGTAATCGATGGACTGCGTTGCGACGCTCCGCAATTCCGTCGGCAGTGCCCTCGTTGTTCAGTGCCGCCAAGATCTCGGTTCCCGGTGCGCTCGTCGGCGCGACCGTCGCCGAATGGCTCGGCACCAACAAGGGACTCGGTGCAACGCTGCAGCAAGCGCTGCCCGCGGCGGCATACAACGAGCTGTGGGCATCGGTGCTCGTCATCACCGTTGCGTCGATCATCCTCTACGCGATCGTCGGCGTCATCGAATCAATTGTCCTGGCCCAGATGGGTATGCAGCAGAACTGAGGCTGCTGATCGTGGCCAGCCCGGTCGGGTGATCCTCGCCCGATCCACCTGAAAGGAAGAAGACCCAATGAGTAATTCCGTGCGTAGCGGCGGACTCGATCGTCGCGCTTTTCTTCGGTACTCGCTCCTTGCGGGAGGTGCCGCGGGTGCACTGGGCGTGTCCGGGGCGCTCGCGGCCTGCAGTAGTGGCAGTAGCTCGTCCGGCGGGGCGTCGTCGGACAATCCCAAGGTGCAGCTCTCGTGGCAGAAGAACATCGAGTTCGCCGGGGAATACTGGGCTTTGGAGAAGGGGTACTACAAGGCGGGTGGTCTGGGCACGCCTGAGTTGATCACCGGTGGCGGCGCGGGTACCGGTGTCGAGACCGGCCTGACGTCGAACAAGGTGTGGATCGGTACCACCGCACCGCAGCTCACCGCGCCGGTGATCCTGCAGGGCGCCAAACTGATGACTGTCGCGGCCACCTACCAGAAGAATCCGTTCTGCATCGTGTCGTCGGCCGAGAAGCCGATCAAAACACCACAGGACATGGCGGGCAAGAAGATCGGCGTGCAGGCGTCCAACGAGAATGTGTTCAAGGCACTGCTCACCGCCAACGGGATGAAAGAGTCCGACGTCCAGAAGATCTCGGTGCAATACGACCCGACGCCGCTCACCAAGGGCGAGGTCGACGGCTGGGTCGCCTACGTGACCAACGAGCCGATCACGTTGGCCGAGAGCGGTTTTGCCAACACCAACTTCCTCTTCGCCGACTTCGGACTCCCACTGGTCGCCGAGACACTCGTGGTGAAGCAGGAGACCATCGACAACGAGCGCGACAAGCTCAAGGCGTTCCTCAAGGCCGAGGTGCAGGGTTGGAACGACGCCGTCGCCGATCCCGCGGGTTCGGCGAAGCTCGCCGTCGAGAAGTACGGCAAGGACCTGAATCTCAACCTCGATGAGCAGATCAAGGAAGCGACTGCCCAGAACACGCTCGTCGTGTCGGAGGACACGAAGAAGAACGGTCTGCTGACGATGACCGACGCCCTGATCGCACAGAACATCGAGGCGCTGGGCAAGGCGGGCTACACCCTCAAGCCCGCGCAGATCTTCGACATGTCGCTGATCAACGAGGTCTACAAGGAGAACCCGGATCTGATCAAGGCCTGATCTCCCCCTGGGGGCGGCGAGCGCGCGATGCGTTCGCCGCCCCTGACATATGTCACCGGATTCGATGACGAATGGCATGGGTGCTGCCGATCACCCGGCGAGATGATCGCTGTATGTCCACTCTCACCGACACATCCTCACGGCGCGTCGCTGTCCCCAGTTGGCTACGGAATCCGGCGCTCGGTCTCTTCTTCCTCGCCCCGCTCGTCGCCGAGTTCTTTCTCGGTGACTTCCCCCTGACCATGATCTTCGCGATCATCCCGTTGGCGTTGTGGTACGGCGGAAGCGCCGTACTCATCCGAGAGGTCGTGCGGCGTCGCGGGTTGTGTTGGCCGTCAATTCTCCTGCTGGGCAGTGCTTTTGCTGTCGTCGAGGAGGGACTGTTGACGATGTCGCTGTTCAATCCCGACTACGCCGGTGCGCATCTCCTCGACAAGGGGTACATCCCGGCACTGGGTATCGGGACCACCTGGACGGTGTACGTCCTTTGCCTACACGTCGGATGGAGTATTGCGACACCCATCGCGTTGGCCGAAGCGGCTGCGGGACAACGGGGGAACATTCCGTGGCTCGGCCGGCGTGGGCTGATCGTGACCGGGGTCTGCGTCGTGCTCGGCGCGGTGTTCACCTTCGCTACCAACTATCCGCAGTTCGGTCACTTCCTTGCGTCTCCGGCTCAGCTGCTCGCGTGTTTCATCATCGCGGCATCGTGTGTCGTCGTCGCGCTCTGCCGTCCGGTGTGGATCAGCCGCGGTAGGACTCGACGTGGATCGGCGCCGTCGCTGTGGTGGGTGTTCGCGGTGATCTTTCTGTGCGCGGGTGCTTTTCAGCTCGATTCGGCGATCGACACCACATGGATTGCCGATACGACGGTGGTGGTGGCGATCGTCGTGGCGCTGGGGTCGTTGGGGTGGTGGTCACGCAGCGACGGGTGGTCGCAACGTCACGTGCTGGCCGCGGCGTCGGCCATGCTCCTCACCTACACGTGGCATGCCTTCTTCTCTACCGGGGTGGTGCCGTCGACTCCCATGGTCCTGCTTGTGAGCCATATCGTGTATGCCGTTGCGGCGGTGGCGATCCTGCTGATCTGTTGGCGTCGAGTGGGCCGTGGGGCAGGTCAGGATCGCGTAGCGGTGAGCTCCGCCGACAGTGCTCGACGCAGCTTGGCGATCCGCCCGGGCGCGTCCACGGCCACTGCTCCGACCACGCGGTCGCCGTCGGAGTAGAGCACGACGCCGCCGTCGTCCATGGTCTCGGTGACCGTTCCCGACAGGTCGGCCTCGGTGGCGCCGACGATCTGGATGCGGTGACCGTGCCACGACGACCAGGCGAACGGCACTCCCGCATATGTCTGCTGCGCGCCAACCGCATTCGCTCCGGCGACGAATCCCTGTGCGGTCGCCGAGGTCCAGTGGCCGCCGGGAGCGCCGTCGACCGATGCCACATCGCCCGCCGCCCACACCGCTGGCGCGCTGGTCGCCATCGTCGAATCACAGACCACGGCGCCCGATGCGGGATCGAGTTCGACGGTGCTCGCCGCGAGCCAGTCGGTGGCGGGCGTCGACCCAGTACCGACGACGACTGCGTCGACCGGGACGTCACGCCCGCAGGATGTGCGGATCGAGTCGATCCTGTTGTCGCGCGCGGAAATATCCGCCAGACCCGAGTCGGGCAGGAGTGTCAGGCCCGCGTCCTCGTGCAGTGCTGCGAGCATGCGCCCGGCGAGCGGGCCGACGCTGCGCGCGAGCGGGAACGACGACGTCCCGATCAGGGTGACGTCGATGCCTCGCGCGGCAGCGGCCGATGCGATCTCCGAGCCGATGAAGCCGGTACCGAGGACCGCCAGACGTGTTGCGTCGCGGAGTGTTTCGCGGACTGCGATCGCGTCGTCGAAGTCACGTAGCGTGTCGACGTTGTCGAATCCGTCGAGTGCGCCGATCGTGCGGGCACGATGTCCGGTGGCGAGTACGAGCGAGAGGTATTCGATCGGGCCGGCATCGGTCAGCAGCCTTCGGTGCGCGACGTCGATTCCCGTTGCCGTGGTGGATATCCGAAGGTCGATGTCGAGTGCTTCCCAACTCTCTGCCCGTCGCAGGGTGGGCAATTCGGGTTGCTTGTCGGCGTCGAGCATCGCTTTCGACAGCGGTGGGCGGTCGTAGGGGAGGTGCGGTTCGTCGCCGATCATGACGATGTCGCCGGTCCACCCTTCGGCGCGGGCGCCCTCGGCGGCGCGTACCCCGGACAAGGACGCGCCGACGATGACGAGCGGCCGCGTGTCAGATGACGTGCGTGGTTCAGTCACGGCGCACCTCAGTCGAGCATCCGCAGAGCGGACACCGGGCAGGAGTCGACGGCCGCGCGCACGTACGTCCTGTCGCTATCGGGAACGTCGGAGGTCGCTACCTCGACGATGCCGTCGTCGCCGATCTGGAAGTACTCGTTGGCCTGTGTTTCGCACATTCCGATGCCCTCGCAGGTGGGGCGGTCGACCTGGATGTGACTCATCATTCTCTCCTTCGATAGCGGGCTGGTGAACGACCATCTGTTGTCATCTTGACCGGGAGATGCGTCACAATCACTGGTCATCGCACCCAATCCGACGCATTCGACTGTGCAATCACACAGTCTCTGACAGTTTGGGGTGATGACCGAGATCGCCGAGTGGCTGGAGATGTTCGTCGCCGACCAGCAGAACCCGACTGCGCTCGACGACTGGGTCTCGACGACCGTCGACGCGATTACCGCCGACGTCGACCTGCCCGCCGACATCCGTCCGGTGCTGGTGTCCGCGGTCGAGGAGCACTGGCTTGCGTTCCTCGGCGGCGTGGCCGTCGACGCGGACGGGGCCACCGAACTCGTACCGGCAGCGGGAGACCTGTCGATCCAGATCGCGCGGCACCATCTCGGACTGCCGGTGCTGTTGAAGGTCTATCAGAGCGCGCAGGAGGCGTCGTGGGATTTCGCCGTCGACGTTGTCGGGCATGCGCCACAGGACCTCGATCACGAGTCGCTCCTCGTGTGGTTCTGGACCAAGGCCAACCGCTGGTTCGCCACCTCGGTCGAACTCTCCGTGGCGTTGTATCAGGACGAGGTGGAGCGGATTCGACGACGCGGCGATGCGCGACGCTACGAGTTGGTCGCCGATGTCCTCGATGGGAAAAGCGTTGGCTCGACGGAACTCTCGGCGGAGCTGGGCGGCCACCCGATCGCCGGCGTCACACAGGTCGCGGTCATCGCGCACGCGATGGACGCCGACTCCATCGAGCGACTCGAACCGTCACTCGTCCGCCTCGCGTCGTCGATTCCCGGAGCACGGCTGGCCGTTGTACGGCCGGGAGGCCGCGAACTGTGGGGATGGCTCGCACTGAATGCGGCGCCAAGCACTGCGGCACAGTGGGATTCGCGTGGCGTCGATCCCGCGCAGATTCGCTTTGCGATCGGAGAGGCGGCCGAGGGTATCGAGGGATTCGTCCGTTCGCATCGCGATGCTCGTGCGGCGCAACGTGTCGCGCTGTCGCCGCGTCGACATATCGCGCTGACCGTGTACGAGGACGTCGCCGCGCTGACTCTCCTGACCGGAGATCCCGACGCCGCAGGGCGTTTCGCGCGTGCGGTGCTGCGTGGACTCGCCGCACCGGAACTCGACGAACTGCGCGGCACCGTCCGCTACGTGTTGACCACCGCCGACAGTGCAGACCAGGTCGCGACATCACTTGGTATCCACAAGAACACGGTGCGCTACCGGATACAGCAAGCAGAACGCCTGCTCGGACATCCCATTCGGGAGCGAGCAGGCGATCTGGTGTTGGCGCTGGACTATTTCGACGCCTTCCTCGGCTGAGGCGGGTCGCGGGGTGACTATGCGCTGGTCTCCTTCAGGGGGATGAAGTCGACCTTCTCGCGCACACCGCAGTCCGGGCAGGTCCAATCGTCGGGGATCTCCTTCCACGCGGTACCCGCGGCGAATCCCTCGAGTTCGTTGCCCACCGCGACCTCGTAGGTGTAACCGCAACCGGGGCAGCGGGCCGCGGCGATGTCGTCGTTGATTGCGCCGGGCGTGGTGTCGTCGAGGAGCGACTCGTCGAGCGTCGTCTCGCTGGGAATGGGGAACCTGCGGGTGAGACGGTCGAGCTTTCCGGGAGCGACGTTGGCGAGTCGGACGTCGCCGTCGAAGTGGTCGACGACGCGGTGGTCCATGACCCTGCGCCACAGGGGTGGGAACAGTGCGAGGACGATCATTCCGGCGTAACCGGTTGGTAGTGCGGGTGATTCGCGATAGTCGCGCAGGGTCTGGTAGCGGCGAGTGGGGTTCGCATGGTGATCGCTGTGGCGCTGCAGGTGATACAGCAGCACGTTGGTCGCGATGTTGTTGGAGTTCCACGAGTGCATGGGAAGCACGCGCTCGTAGCGTCCGGCTTTGGTCTGCTGCCGCAGCATGCCGTAGTGCTCGAGGTAGTTGACGATTTCGAGTAGCGAGAAGCCGACGACAGCCTGCAGCACGAGGTAGGGCAGAATCCCGACGCCGAGCCAGATGGTCAGCGCGGCCCACAGCACGACGGTCATCAGCCAGGCGTTGAGTACGTCGTTGCCGATATGGAACGGATGAGTGTCCTTGCGGCGGTATCGCTTTGCCTCGACCTGCCATGCGCTGCGGAGCGAGCCCGACACGGTGCGGAACCAGAACCGGTAGAAGCTCTCACCGAGTCGCGACGACGCAGGGTCTTCAGGGGTGGCGACCCGCACGTGATGTCCGCGATTGTGCTCGATGTAGAAGTGGCCGTAAAAGCTCTGTGCCAGTGCGATCTTCGACAGCCACCGCTCGTGGCTCTCCTTCTTGTGGCCGAGCTCATGCGCGGTGTTGATCCCGATACCGCCGATGAAACCGAGTGTCACGGCGAGTCCGATGCGGTTGATGATCGGCCAGTCCGCGGTGGCGATGAGATACATCGAGAGGATGAAGCCCGCGTACTGGATCGGCAGGAACGCGAAGGTGATGTAGCGGTAGTACTTGTCGTTCTCGAGTTCCTCGATCACGTCGTCGGGCGGGTTGGTCGGGTCGAAACCGGCGACGAAGTCGATCAGCGGGACCACGCCGAGCACGATGATCGGACCGACCCACAGGAAGACACCCCACCCGGTTAGTTCGTACCCACCGATGGCGATGAATGCGAACGACGGGACGATCAGACCGATCAACCACAGATAGCGCTTGCGATCACGCCACCTTGCGGTGCTTCCTTCGGCAACGGTGCCGGTGGCCTCGAGTGCCATGATGTACCTCCTGAACACGGGCTGTATTTCTGAACTGTTGTCAGAATCCACGCGTTCTGGATCACAATCACCGTGCTATTCACTCAATATGCGGAGTCGGACTGTGTGATCACACAATCAGGTGGCGGACGCCAGCGCGACGTCGAGAAGCTCTCGCGCAGGTCCGCGCACGGTGATGTGCGACGTCCACACGGCACGGAGTGGACGCACCATCGACAACCCGTCGACGTTGATGCGCACGAGGCGTCCGGCCGCGATGTCGTCGGCGATCGACAGTCGCGACAACACCGTCACCCCGTTCGACGTCAACACCGACGACCGGATCGCGGTGACCGACCGCAGTTCGATGAGTGGGTCGGCGGCGACGAGTCCGAGTTCCGAGAGCGCCTTCTCGTAGGTGATCCGTGTTCCGGAGCCGGGTTCGCGCTGGATCAGCGGCGTCGACGCCAGTTCGTCTGCCGACACCGTGCCCGTGCGTGACCACCGATGGCCGGGAGCGGCGACCACGTACAACTCGTCGGTGGCAACGAGCGCGGCGTCGAGGTCGGCTGTCTCGCCGGGACTTTCGACGAACCCGAGGTCGGCGTCGCCGGACCGCACCGTCTCTATGACCTCGGCGGAATTCATGGGGCGCACCGAGATTCGTGCTCCGGTGCGCGAGGTGAGCGTGGTGAGCCAGCCCGGTACCAAATACTCGGCGACGGTCATCGACGCTGCGACGACGAGCGTCGCGTGCCTGTTGCCGATCAGTGTGTCGACGCCTGCGACGAACTCGGCTGCCCGTTCGACGAGCGCGTTGGCCCACTCGAGGACCAGGCGACCGTTCTCGGTCGGTTCGACGCCCGCGGGGGAGCGTACGAAGATCTCGACGCCGAGTTCGTGCTCGACGCCGCGCACGCGCGAGCTGACGGCCTGCTGGCTGAGTCCGAGGTCGCGGGCGGCGGCGCCCATGCTGCCGAGTCTGCCGACCGCGACGACGACCTCCAGCGCTGTGATGTCGGGAAGTCGGCGTGCGGGCATGGCGATGACGTTAGGCAACGCCTCGTCTGGTCACAAGCATGATCTGTGGCCTTGTAGGGTGGTCACTGCGCGGCCTGCAGTGGGGTCGTGCGGTGCGTAGGATTCCCGACCACTGACGAGGGAGCGAGATGTCGGACTTCATCAAGAAGATCAAAGACGACGCAAAGGCCGTCGGTGCCGCCATCGACAACGAGCTGACCGTGCTCGAAGGCGTTCCCGGCTACGACCCGCTGGCCGACGACGATTCCGCGGGCGGCGAGAGCGCCGGGGACGAGAGCGCGGCCGACACGCCTGAGGCTGAGCCGAAGAATTCCTAGGGTCTCGGACCTCACGCCAACGCGGCGCTCGACTCTCGACGCCGCTGCGGGTCGGGGTACGGCACGGCGTCGAGCAGTGCGCGCGTGTACTCGTCGCGCGGCCGGGTCAGCACGTCTCGCGCAGACCCGTGTCCGACGACCTGCCCGTTGCGCAGCACGTACACGCGATCAGACACCTGCTCGATGACTGCGAGGTCGTGGCTGATGAACAGCGCCGCGAAGCCCAGCTCGTGCTGTAGTTCTGCGAACAGTTCGAGCACGCGTGCCTGCACCGACACGTCCAGCGCGCTGGTCGGCTCGTCGGCGATGAGGAGCTTGGGCCGCACCGACAGCGCCCGCGCCAGCGCGACACGCTGACGCTGACCGCCGGAGAGCTCATGCGGAAGTCGGTCGGCGAACGAGCGAGGCAGATGCACCGCGTCGAGCAACTCCTCGACGCGGGTCGATTGCTCTGCGCGCGTTCCGATGTGCTGGATGTCGAGCGGTTCGCGAATCGACTCGGCGACGGTGAAGCGCGGGTCGAGCGACGCCGTCGGGTCCTGCGGCACGAACGCGATGGTGTGGCGCAGCGAGCGCAACTGTGCACGGTCGACGGCGTCGAGGTCGTGTCCGTCGACCAGGATCTTGCCACCACTGAGATGGGTGAGCCCGCCGATAGACCGGCCGAGAGTTGTCTTGCCCGAGCCTGATTCGCCAACCACCCCGACGACCTCGCCGGGATCGACGTGCAGCGAGACGTCGTCGAGCGCGACGACGGGCTTGCGTCCGAAACCGCCACGATGCACCGCGGTGACATGCTCGACGGCCACGATGGGAACGGGTCCGTCGCCCTCAGCGGTGTCGAAATCTGATGCCGCCCCGGCACTCTCGTCGTCCGTGGAGTCGACGGTCGGCAGCTTGGGAACCGCGGCGAGAAGTTGACGTGTGTACGGCTGTGTTGGCCGAGCGAAGATGTCGAAGACCGTTCCGCGTTCGACGACCTCGCCGAGCTGGACGACGACGACGCGGTCGGCGATGTCGGCGACGACGCCGAGATTGTGTGTGATGAGCAGGATTCCGGCGTCGATCCTGCCGCGCAGACGCAGCAGCAGGTCAAGGATCTCACGTTGCACCGAGACGTCGAGCGCCGTCGTCGGCTCGTCGGCGAGGAGTAGTGCCGGGTCGTTCGCGAGTGCGAGGGCGATCACCACGCGCTGCTTCTGACCGCCGGAGAGTTGGTGGGGGTAGTAGTCGACGCGCTGCTCGGGGTCGGGTATCTCGACTAGCGACAGCAATTCGACGGCGCGGCGTCGAGCATCGCGTCGTGAGATCGATTGATGTGTCCGCAGCGCCTGGCGCAGTTGCCATCCCACGGTCTGGGCGGGGTTGAGTGCGGTCTGCGGCTCCTGGAAGATCATGGCGACACCGGTGCCGCGGATCGCGTTGAGGTCGCGTTCGGAGGCGTTCAACACCTCGACGCCGTCGACCTTGACCGAGCCGGTCGCGACCGCGTGCTCGGGGAGCAGGCCGATCGCCGCGCGTGCGGTCATGGTCTTGCCGGAGCCGGATTCGCCTACCAGGGCGACGATCTCGCGTCGATTGACGCGCAGGCTGATGTCGGAGACGGCCGGACGCGGGTAGTCGAAGGTGACTCGAGGGAGTCGACCTCCAGTGCGGGTGCGGGATCAACTGCTGTGTGGTCGTTCTCTGCAGCGTTGGTCATCTCACTGCCTCCTGCTGCGCGAAATGGACTGGGAAATAAGGTAGAAACCGAGGACGAGTGCCGTGATCACGATGAGCGGTGCCACCGAGAACCACGGATTGGTCTCGAGGTAGCTGTTCCCGGGCGACAGAATGCCGCCGAGAGACGGTGTCGGGGGAGTCACTCCGATGCCGAGGAAGCTCAGTGCCCCTTCGACGAAGACGGCGAGCGATAACGAGAGTGCGAACTGGACGCCGAGTGACTCGATCGAATTGGGCAGTACGTGGCGGCGGAGGACGTAGCTGTTGCGCGCGCCGCTCACACGCGCCGCCTCCACGTAGGGCAGTTCTCTGACGCGTAGCACCGACGTGCGAGCCAGTCGGCCGAAGATGGGAATCTCTGCGAGCACGATGACGATTCCGATTGTGGTTGCGCCGGGCGACAATACGGCGGTCAGGGCGATGCCGAGGACGAGAGCGGGAAAGGCGAGGATGACGTCGAACGTGCGCTGTGCGATGACATCTGAGATGGGGTGCGACACCGAGAGCACGCCGATCGCGGTACCGAGAAGGGCGCCGATGGGTACGGCGATGAAGATGATCAGCAGATCCACCCGGATGCCGTAGAGCACCCGTGTCGCGACGTCGCGGTTGAGGTCGTCGGTGCCGAACCAGTGGTCGGCACCCGGCGGCAACAGGTACGCGCCGTCGATCTGCTGGTCCGGTCCGTACGACGTCAGCAGTGGTGCGAGCAGCGCGAGTGCGACGATGCCGAGCACCAGGACGCTTCCGACGAGGCCGCCCCCGGTGAAGAGACTGCGCCACAACGGCTTCCGGATTCGACGCCGCTCTTTGTCGGTGGGCGACTCCGGGATCAGACCCGGTTCGATGTCTGCGGCGGACGACCCGGTCGCGGACGTCGAGCCGGACGAGGTGGTCAGTGAGGTCGACATCAGTTACCTGCCAATCGGATTCGGGGATCGAGCCACGCGTGCAGTACGTCGGCGAGCAGTTGGAGCACGACGAACACCGCGACCGAGAGCAGCACGAGCACCTCTACGAGCGGATAGTCGCGGGCGAAGATGCCCTGCTCGGTCAGGAGGCCGAGTCCCGGCCAACCGAAGATGGCCTCGACGAGGATCGCGCCGCCGAGGAGCCCTCCGGTGACCAGTCCGAGCGCGGTCAGGCTCGGTGGTAGCGCATTGCGTAGTGCGCTGTGAATGACGATGTCGCGCTTCGATACTCCCAGTGCTCGTGCGGTGGTCGCATACGGTTGCCGGAGTTCGGTGCGCAGCGCTTCGGTCAGGAAGCGGGCGAGTGTGGCGCCGGCCGGGAGCGCCAGGGCGACGGCAGGCAGCAGGAGGTACTGCGTGGTGATGCCGGGTTGGCTGAAGAGTCCGTCTGGCGGGGTGCCGCCCGAGGGGAGAATGCGCCAGCGGACGCCGAACAGCAGGATCAACAGCGTGCTGACGACGAAGGTCGGAACCGCGATCGCCACCGCATTCACCCCGGTGACAACGGAGTTCACGATGCGGTTGTCGAAGATCGTCGCCGACAGACTCAATGCCAGCGCCAGGAGGACGGCGAGGATCAGCGCGGTGACGGTGAGCAGAATGGTGTGGACGAGTCCGAACGAGACGAGTGAGCTGATCTCGCCACCGACCTGGTAGCTCTTACCGAGATCGAAGGTGAAAATGCCTGCGATCCAGGAGGCGTACTGTGCGATGAAGCCGCGGTCGAGACCGAGGTCGTGGCGTATCGCCGCCAACTGTTCGGGCGTGGCGTCGGGTCCTGCGAGCGCTGATTCCGGTCCTCCGGGGATCAATCGGACGATCGCGAAGATCAGCACCGAGGCCACGAACAGCACCAGGATCGCCGTCGGTATGCGGCGCAACAGATATCCGGCCATCAGGAGTTCCGTCCTTGCGTGTTGAGGTAGGTCTCGCCGAGGTGCAGTTGGGCACGCCGGTCCCAGTCGACATTGCCGACGGCGGGCGACGCCGCGGATTGCTGGAACACCACACCGATCTCGACGAGGAACAGATCGTTCAACCAGATGTCGTCGAGCTGTCGATACGCGGCGAGCGCAGCGGGCGATGTCGGATCGGGTGCGTTCCAGGCCGCGTTGGCGGCCTTCGTGTAGTCGGGGTTGACGTAGTTGGAGGAGTTCTTCGCCGCGTTGAACGGGTACGCCGAGACGGCGAGGGTCGAGGGCGTGAACTGTGCAAAGGCGTGCTGCAGCAACCAGATTCCGTCGAACTTGCCGCCGATCAGCTTGGACGACTGCACGGTGTTGTCGTTGGGGCGCAACTCGACCGGGATACCGACGTCCTTGAGGTTCGACTGCACGATCTGCGCCAACACCCGGTCAACGCCCTGGGTGGAGTAGTCGAGGGTGATCGGTGCAACCTGCCCGTGTTCGGCGACGAGCTCGCGCGCCCGCTTCACATCGCGCGTGTACGTCGTGTTCTTCGACGCGTCGTATGCGGGAGACCACTTGGGCCAGGGCAGGTTGACGACGTAGCCACTCTTGCGGAAGACGTCGTTGATGATGCGTTCGCGGTCGATGGCGAAGGCGATCGCCTTGCGCAGGCGGACGTCGCCGAGCGCTGGATTGGCTACGTTGATTCCCACGTACTCCTGCTGCTCGGCGCCGGTGTAGGTGATGTTGTTGAATCCGTATCTGCGCGTTGCCAATTCCTGGTCGTGGTTGTTGAGTCCGTAGGCGAGGTCGATCTGGCCCGTGCGTAGTCGGGTGTAGAGCGCCTGCTGGTCGGTGATGATGTCGAGGTCGATGGCGTCGAGATTGGCGCGCGGACCCCAGTAGGAGTCGTTGCGCACCAGGCGGACATCCGAATTCGGTTGCCACGACGAGAATCGGAACGGGCCGGTTCCGTTGAACACCTTGCCCGCGCGCAGCCCGTCGAGGGTGTTGCCGTCGATGATCGGCGCAGAGTCGAGCAGGTCGAAGATGTTGCTGAGCGGATGATCGAAGGTCAGCACCACGCGGTGCGGATTGCTGGTGTCGTAGCCGGTGATGGCCGCGGCGGTCCGCTTGAACTGCGGTGTCCACGGCCCAGCGGTGTACGCCTTCAGTGAGCTCTCGACGTCGGCCGAGGTGAACGCGCGCCCGTCGTGATAGCGCACGTCGTCGCGCAGATCGAGCGCGAGGGAACGGCCGTCGGAGGCGAGTTGCCAGCGTGTGGCCAGCGACGGTCGGACGGTCAGATCGTCGCGCGAGTAGCGGATCAGGGTGTCGAAGACGTTCGACACCACGTGGCCGTTCATGCTGCCGGTGCCGATCTGCAGGAAGGTCTTCGGGCTCAGGTCATTGAGCACACCGACCCGCAGGGTGCCGCCCTGCGGCGGTTTGTGGCCCGGAGGAAGGGCGGTCGCTGTGGAGTTCTGCTGCTGCGCGACGGCGGAGGTGCACGCGGTGGCCGTGGCCATCGTCAGCAGTGCGACGAGCGCGAGCAGCGCGGCTCGTGTGCGAGTGGGCATGGTCTTCGGATTCTCTTCCGTCCGATGGGATGGGAGCTGCGACGCTGGCGGTAGTCGGTGATGCGGCAGGAGCCGATCCCGACATCGGCCACACGACGCACGGCCGCGGGTCGGTGTGCGTTGTCGAATACGAGCAACTGTGAGGGCATTCGGGTGGCGACTTCAAGCTGATGACGCCTTTCTCGGCAACGTCGGAGAAAGGGTTGACAGACCGGCCGGCCGTGCGAATGGTGTGTGATGCGCAACCGCGGACAGCGGTGGTCGCACGATCGTGGAGGAGTGACGATGGCAGACGGAAACAGCGAAATACCCGACTACGCACGGGGTTACGAAGGTTTCGAGGGTCGGGTCGGTCGTACGTCGTCGCAGTCGACGCCCTGGTGGAAGCCCGAACCGAGCGCGCCGGTGGGTGCTCCGAACATCGTCGTCGTGCTCATCGACGACATGGGCTACTCCGATATCTCGCCGTTCGGCGCGGAGATCGATACCCCCAACATCGCGGCGCTCGCAGAGCGTGGATTTCGACTGTCGAATTACCACACGACGCCGGTCTGTTCGCCGGCTCGGGCCGCTCTGCTGACGAGGCTCAACCCGCACCGTGCCGGCTACGGCAGTGTGGCGAACTCCGATCCGGGCTTCCCCGGTCTGCGCCTCGAACTCGCCGACGACGTGCTCTCGCTTCCGGAGATACTGCGCGCCAACGGCTATGCGACGTATGCGGTCGGTAAGTGGCACCTCGCCCGCGACGCCAACATGAGCCCCGGCCGTACGCGCGATTCGTGGCCGCTGCAGCGCGGGTTCGACTCCTATTACGGTTCGCTCGAAGGGCTGAACTCGTTCTTCTATCCCAACCAGCTCATCGCCGACAATTCGGTCGTCGACGTCGACGAGTACCCCGATGACTACTACGTCACCGACGATCTCACCGATCGTGCTGTCGCGCAGATCAAGTCGCTGCGCGCGCACGATGCCGAGAAGCCCTTCTTCCTCTACTTCGCGCATATCGCCATGCACGGTCCGCACCAGGTCAAGGAGTCCGACCTCGAGAAGTATCGCGGAAAGTACGCGGACGGGTGGGATGCTGTGCGCCAGAGACGATTCGACCGACAGGTCGAGCAAGGTCTGTTCGACGAGGGCACTCCGATCGCCGAGCGCAACACCGAGCCCGGCTACGACGCTCCACCGTGGGATGAGCTCGACGTTGCCGAGCAGGAACGCTTCGCGAAGTACCAGGAGGTCTATGCGGCCATGGTTGATTCGGTCGATCAGAGCGTCGGACGCATCGTCGACACCCTGACCGAGCTCGGCGAACTCGACAACACGATCATCGTGTTCACGTCCGACAACGGTGGTACCGCCGAGGGTGGTCCGGTCGGAACCCGTTCGTACTTCAGCCAATTCGTGCACGGACCGGTGCCGTCGGACTGGGAGCGCGACGTCCCCCATGACGAGAATCTGATCGGCAGCGCGGCTCTCGGTGTGCACTATCCGCGCGGGTGGGGCCAGGCGTCGAACACGCCCTTCCGCTTCTACAAGGGGCAGACCTTTGCCGGAGGTGTGCGGGTGCCGTTCGTGCTGTCGTGGCCCGACGGCCTGCCGCGCGACGCGGACGACAGCGGTGTTCGCCGACAGTATGCCTACGTGACAGATCTTGTGCCGACGCTGCTCGAGTTGGCGGGCGTCGAGGCGCCGACCGAACGGCACGGTAAACCCGCGCAATCGCGCGACGGTGTCAGTGCCGCAGGGTTTTTGCGCGATCAGGCAGCGAGTTCGGACCACACCGAGCAGTACGCCGAGTTCGGCGGACACCGCGGGTTCTATCGGGACGGGTGGAAACTGCTGTCGCTGCACAGGGACCCCGATCGCGTCGACGACCCGGAGTGGGAACTCTACGACGTGACAACCGATCCCGCGGAGACGCACGACGTCGCCGCGGAACACCCGGACGTCGTTGCAGAACTCGCTCGCGCGTGGGACGAAGCCGCATGGCGCAATACTGTGTTCCCGCTGTACGATTCGCCCGCCGACCAGGGACGTCGACGACCCGACGAAGAACGCTACAGCGACCCGGTGCGCATACTCGCCGGCACTCCGACGCTCGAGCGGTACCGTTCGAGCAAGCTCATCGCGTACCGCGACTTCGACATCGAGATCGAGTTGCGCGACTGGACGCGCGCCGACGAAGGTGTGCTGGTCGCCCACGGTGATCCGCAGGGCGGCTATCTGCTCTACATCGAAGACGGCACAGCGCATTTCGTGTTCAACAGCTACGGCCGCATCGCGCGTGTGTCCGGCGAGCTACCCGACGGCGTGGACACCCTTGCGCTCGGTGCCGTCGCGACACCACAGGTGCGATGGGACTTCGTTCTCGAGGCGTCGGTCGGCGGGCAAGTCGAGGTAATCGCCAAGTTGGACAACCAGTTCCAACTCGTGGGCATGGCCCCGTGGACGGGGATCTCCGTGGGGCTCGACGCGCGCGGTCCCGTCGATCTGGAACTGCGGGAGCGGCGCGGCGTGTTCCGCTTCGGCCGCGCACTGCGCGCGGTGACCTACCGACCGGGCGCCGTACGGGTTCCGGCCGATGTCCGCCGCGAGATCGATGAGAGCGCCGAGTATCACGCCGACTGAGTATTACGTCGACCGAGTATCGCGCCGACTGAGTACCGCAGCGGCACAAGGTTGTAATCGGTGTGGGCGAGAACCTTTCGCCGCGCGCCGATCAGTGGAGAAATCGAAGTAACGACGACATCAGCCAAGAAATCAGCCAAGGAGTACACCAGTGACACTGACCGACATCGAACAACGCACCGACAGCGATTCCGCTGCCCAAGCTCTCTACGACGACGCGTCGATCACCGTGACCAAGCTCGGCGAGAACATCGGCGCCAAGGTCGAGGGCGTCCGTCTCGGCGGTGATCTGTCCGCCGAGCAGGTCGAGGCGATCCGCACCGCGCTCGCCGTCAACAAGGTCATCGCCTTCACCGGGCAGGACCACCTCGACGACGAGACCCAGTACGCGTTCGCGTCGTTGCTCGGTGAGCCGACTGCACCGCATCCGACCGTGACGTCGCGTGGTGATCAGCTGCTCACCATCGAAGGCGCCGCGAACAGTTGGCACACGGACGTGACCTTTGTCGATCGCATCCCCAAGGCGTCGTTGCTGCGGCCAATTGTGTTGCCTGCCTATGGCGGTGCGACCACCTGGGCATCGACCGTCGCCGCCTACGAGCAGTTGCCCAAGCCGCTGCGTTCGCTCGTCGAGGAACTGTGGGCCACGCACTCCAACCTGTACGACTATGTGGGACAGAAGGAGCCGTCCGGCGGCGTCGACGTTGTGCAGAAGGAGGAGCACTACGCCGAGTTCACCAGCTCCGAGTACGAGACGTTGCATCCCGTCGTCCGCGTGCACCCGGAGACCGGAGAGCGCAGCCTGCTGCTCGGCCACTTCGCCAAGGAGTTCCGTGGCCTGAAGGCGTCGGAGTTCGCGAATCTCTATCAGCTGCTGCAGGCCCGGATCACCAAGCTGGAGAACACCTTCCGCTGGTATTGGAGCTACGGAGACCTGGTGATCTGGGACAATCGCGCCACCCAGCACTACGGCATCGCCGACTTCGGCAACCAGAAGCGTCAGCTGCATCGGATCACCCTGGCCGGAGACGTGCCCGTCGACGTCAACGGCCAGCAGAGTCAGATCATCCAGGGCGACGCGTCGCATTACTCGTCGGTGGAACAGCCCCGACGTCTGGCGGTGTTCGCTGCCTGATCCTGCTCGCCGGAGATCATCTGAAGAGTGCACGACGCGGTCGGACCACGGGCTGGGTCCGGCCGCATCGTGCGTTGTTGTCCGTCGAGCCTGTGGATGACTCGCGTGGCATAGGGCGCTCAGCGCATTACACTCCTCGCATGTCGAAGAGGACGAAGGTCGGAATCTGTTGTGGTGCAGCCCTCGTGCTGTCACTTGCTGGTTGCTCATCGTCGGGTGAGCCGGTGGCGCAATCGAATTCGAGTGCCACAGACGTTGCGACTAGCGCTGCTGAGTCCTCCGCGGCTCAGCCGACGGGACCGTCGGTGGGCACCGCGACGATGAAAGTGATCGGCGGTTCGACGCCCGTCACGATCCGCTATCGCATCAACGGCGGACCGGAGACCACCGAGACCGCGGTGACGCTGCCGTGGAGCAAGGACTACCCGGTGTACGACAAGGTCTCGTCGAGCGTCAGCGTGACCGGCGGCGGCGAGGTGAGCTGCACGATCATGATGGGCAGCAGCCTGGTCGCCTACAAGACCGAGCCCAACCCGACCTGCGAGTTCGCGTACTACGGGTGATCAGGCGCCAGCACTGTTGCGCTGGTGTTCGCGGTTTACGGCTGGCTCAGCGGGGCACCCAGTCCGCGTCGCTCCAGACTGATTTGCAGGCCCTTGCTCGGCTCATTTGTTTGCAGCCATGTTCGAACACCTTCGACCTGCTGCTCGCGGGGCGCATCGAGCAAGTGGAGAATGGTCAGCAGTTGACCTGCCATTGCGGGCTGCGGGAGATCGACGTCGACAGGGACATAGACGCTGTCGTCCCAAAGACGATTCGCAATACCCATGATTCCATCCCGCGGTTCGACACAGATTTCAGATCAAACCCATGTTCTCGTTGATCCATACCGAGTGTACGGCTACACGAATCAGTGCGTCACTATGACGGCGCGAATCGTGGGAAGCGATCCCGCTTCGTCGACGCCTAGAATCTGAAGAACAACGTACGACGAGAGCAGTAACTCGCCTTGGTATGCGAGCGCACCGTCGCCCAGCGGAGGTATCCATAGCGCTGGTGTTCCAGCGGGCACCTCGAGCTCAAGCAACGCCGGTCCGGGACTAGAAGGTGGACGAGTGAACTCGTTGGCGGCGACGGCCCGGTGAACCGACGTTGCGAAGTAGCCCGATAGAGGAACGGTCTGGCCAATCAGGTCACTGAGGGCGCTCGTATCCAACCCGAATACCTTCGGAGCGCTGCGAACGCCCCGGTAAACGAGCACTCTTTGCGCCAACCGATGTCGCTCGATCAGTACATCGAGAATGTCGGCCCGTTCGACCATGAGCGCGTCGTCGGACTCCCCGCGGGCGACACGTTGAAATTCTTGGTACGTGCGGTCGTCGCGCTGCCAGAGGGAGATTATGTGCCGACTCTCATCGTCGAGAATTGCTGCGTCGGAGGCATACTCGGCGTCGAGGACACGAGCGGCAGCCTGTCCGTCTTGCCTGCCTGGACCGCCGATAGGCTGCGGTCCCGGTGGTAGCGTCAGCGTCTGCCCTTCCGGTCGTGATGACCACCAGAAGGTCACCGCGTCCGAAGAATCGTAGCCGTTGGTGTGGCCAGAGGGCACTGGAGCCGCCTAGGAGAATCGAACTCCTGACCTATTCATTACGAGTGAATCGCTCTACCGACTGAGCTAAGGCGGCGTGCTGCGCGAGGCAGCGCTCACGAGTGTAGCGAGCCGCGTCTGTGGAACCAAAACCGGCACCGAGATGGGCAAGGGGCACGCGCTCAGAATGGGAAGTCGCGGCCGCACGGGACCGCGACCGGCGAGCTCGGGTCCAGTGCGTTCTGTACCAGCGCGGCCACGGTCGGCGAGTAGATCATGCCCAGATGCCCGACCTTCGACGCCGGGCACACGTTCTGCACGACGACGTTCGTGACGTTCGGCGCGGGCTCCATCAGTGCGTTACGCAGCGGGAACACCACCTCGTCGTGCGTGGTGGCGAGGTTGACGTACCGGATCTTCGGGTGGTTGGGTCCGTTATCGCCCTCGCCGTTCGGCGTGGGTTTCCCGCCGAACGAGTACCCGCGATTCGCCCCCGAGACGTCGACGATGGTGCCGATCTGTGCGGCCCTGCCGGGCAACTGCGTGACCGACTGCGCAACCGCTGCGCCCTGCGAGTGTCCGACGAGGTCGACGGTGTGCGCCCCGGTCGCGCGACGGACGTGGTCGATGAAGGTGGCGAGTTGCTGCGTCGACTCTGCCCTAGGCGCCAGTCCGCCGACCGAACCGCTTCCCGGTACCTGGCCGAAGGTGAAGGTGTAGACACAAAAACCCGCGTTGGCCAGCGTCGGAGCGAGGAATGACCACGCTGACGACTGATTCGAGGTCGTGCCGTGCACCAGGATGACGGGATCGCGGTCGTATCGATCGTGACAGTCGGGTCGATTCGCGCCGGCGGGGGCGGCGTCGGCGGGCCCGGTCAGCCCGTCGCGTTGGGCGGCCACCACGTCGGTGGTCACCGGGAACGGGTCGGCGAGTGCCGCGCCGGCTCCGAATGATGTCGCCACCAGACCTGCTACCGCGAGCACCAGCGCATCGAAGGCATGCGCGTGTGTGCATGCCTTCGATCATCCCAGAATGTGCCGTCTCGCGGCAGTTGACGAAGAACTGCGTGAACTCCCGACAACCAGTTCATCTCGATCGGACACAACCGCGACCCACATACGACGATCCGCCGTACCGTCGGGCTATGGCCCCTTCTCCACGAAAGCCCGTCACCGCAGCAGACGCCTCCACACGGCTGTCCGACCCCTGGCGGGTCATCGGCAACAGCGTGCGTGCGGGGTACGACACCGGATCGATGGCCCGTGGCGTGCGCTTCCTCCATCGGATCGCACAGGAAGCGGAGATCGCCGACCACCACCCCGACATCGATCTGCGTTACGGCACAATCCATCTCACTCTGTCGACGCACAGTGCGCACCGCATCACCGAAGCCGACGTCGGGCTGGCGAACCTCATCGCGCAGATCGCCCGCGAGCTCGAGCTCGAGCCACTGTCCACACCGGAGGCCCGCTTCGACGTCGCCATCGACGCCCTCGACATCGACAAGATCCGACCCTTCTGGTCGGCCGTGCTCGGTTACAAGCAACTCGACGGCGACGCGCGCGACCTCGAAGCAGCCGACCTCGTCGACCCCGCCGGCCGTCTCCCCGCAATCTGGTTCCAACAGATGGACAGCGAGCGCTCGGAACGCAACCGGATACACCTCGACTTCTGGATCCCGCACGACGAGGTGGAGGGCCGACTGAGTGCCGCACTCGACGCCGGTGGCACGCTCGTCACGGACGAGTTCGCGCCCTCGTGGTGGGTACTCGCCGACGCCGAGGGCAACGAGGTGTGCCTGTGTACCTGGCAGGAGCGCGACGACAAGGGTTACGTCGGCGCGTAGCGCGCCCGTTACTGCGCGAAAAAGCCCACGATCTCAGTGATGTCGTCGAGGGTTTGGTCCCAGCCATACAGCACGTCGTCATAGGTCAGCCGGAGGGTGGGTCGACCCTGTGTGAGTGATCTGCGGTCGCGGTGTCGATCGTTGGTGTAGTTCGCCGGGCTGAGGTGGTAGAGCTTGCTGTCGCATTCGATCAGGAGTCGGCCGATCCGCAGGTCGGCGTGCTCGGCTTCGGAGATTTCGGGTTGTACCTCGACCTCGAAACCGGCTCGGCGACAACGGACTCGGGTCAGACTCTCGGTCCCGGACATCGACCGCGGATCGCATTCGAGAAGCAGGGCCTCGATGAGCGGACTCGTCTGGGGAAGCTTCAGCCGAAGGTCGTCGACATCGATGCCGAGCGTGTGCATCGCCGAATCGAGTGTGGCGATCGTGTCGTCGTCTTTCATGCAGCCCGCGGCGCACACCAGAGACAGACCGATGGTGTCGGTGATGGTGGTGACGGGCAGTGGTGCGCCGGGAAGTGTGCAGTAGTCCGCGCGCCTCGGCGACGCGCTCTTGCCCGCGCGCACGTGCAGCGAGTCGTATCCGGGCGGCACCCACAACTTGTGCTTGGTGAGCGCCGACGCGCAGGAGAGTGCGCCATAGCGTTTGGCTGCAGTCACGGCGTCCGGGTCGGCTTCGGGCTGGGCGTACCAGCCGCGGCGGGGAATGAGGAGTTCGCCGCGACGTACCTTTCTGCGCAGGTCGGCGTCGGTGAGCCCGCGTGCACGGAGCTCCGGCCGAGAAAAGACGCCGAGGTTGACCGCATCGGGATCGATCGCGCCGAGCGGAAGCGCATCGGGAGTGAGGTCGGGGTTCACCGGAGGTCGAATAACCATGGCATTTGGACGTTCTCCGTCCGCAAAGGTTCCGGACCGCTCCCGTTTTCAGTCATTTTCAGAGGGGTCCGGCGGCAAAAGCCCAGGTCGGCTCGCCGAGAAGGATCAGAAATGACTGAAAACGGGAGAGCCCGGAACGGGAGAGCCCGAAAACGGGACAGCTCAGCCGGCATGGCGCGGTGCCGGCGAGGCATGTCGTGCTTCTGTCGGACAAATCGTTATCGCGCGTCGCCGAGTAGGTCACAAAGATTCGACTCGCTAAGCAATCGGGAGTACAACTTGTATCTATGTTGGATCTGAGCGCGACATCGGCGGCCGACCGCGTATACGAGGAGGTCAAGGAACTCATCCTGACCAACGTCATCGCGGGCGGAGAGTTGATCAGCGAGGGCGAGGTGGCACAGCGCTGCGAGGTCAGTCGCACCCCGGTGCGTGAGGCGTTCCTTCGGTTGCAGGCAGAAGGCTGGATGCGGCTGTACCCGAAGCGCGGCGCGCTGGTGCTGCCGGTGACCGACACTGAGGCCCGCGACGTTGTCGACGCTCGGATTCTCATCGAGTCACACGCGGTGCGCGGACTCGTCGCTCGCGGTCTGCCGACCGGCGACCTGGTGGCGGACCTGCGCCGCAACCTTGCCGCGCACGCGAAGGTAGAGCCGGACGACATCGCCGACTTTGCCCGCGTCGACGCGCAGTTCCACCAGCGCATCGTCTCGGCCGGAGCCAACGGGGTACTTGCCGACTTCTACCTCGGTCTCGCAGAACGTCAGCGGCGCATGACCACCGCGAGCGTGCACCGGGAGCCGACCGTCACACCGCGGATCATTGCCGAACACACCGCGCTCGTCGACGCCATCGAATGCGCAGACGCCGACAGATTCACATCACTGCTCGTCGACCACGTCGCGGGTGTTCATCGCATCGACGATGTCTACGCCGTGCACGCGACCGCCGCGAGCGCCACCCACACGACCGACGCGCGCGGCACCCACGCAGAGGAAGGACAACGGTGACGACCACCGCAGACAACGCCACTCCCACAGTGACCGGTCCGACGGTTCGTCGCACCGCGTGGATCGCGGTGGCGCTCGCCGTCTTCGCATCTGCCTGGGGCGGAAACGAATTCACGCCGCTGCTCGTGATGTACCGCGAAACGGGCAACTTCGGGGCCGTCGCTGTCGATGCGTTGCTGTTCCTCTATGTCGTGGGCATCGTGCCGTCGCTGTTGATCGGTGGTCCGCTGTCGGATCGGTACGGGCGCCGTCCGCTGATGTTGCCCGCGCCGGTGTTTGCGGCGGTGGGGTCGCTGCTTCTCGCACTCGGTGCGAATTCCGTTGTGCTGCTGTCGATCGGTCGAGTGTTCAGCGGAATTGCGCTGGGACTGTCGATGGCGGTCGGTGGCAGTTGGATCACGGAGTTGTCGGTTCGTGGCGGCGCCGGCGCGGCCTCCGGGGCCCGACGCGCCGCGATGAGCCTTACCGCCGGATTCGGCATCGGTGCGGGCGTCGCCGGTGCGCTGGCTCAGTGGGCCCCGTGGCCGCACGTGCTCGCCTACGTGGTGAACATCTCGCTCGCGGCGATCGCCTTGGTGCTCCTGCTCGTCCGCGCGCCCGAAACACGTTCGCCCAGCGCCACTCCCGGGCGACTCGTCGACGACCTGAAGATCCCGTCGGCAGCACACCGTCGGTTCTTGTTCGTGGTGCTGCCGGTTGCTCCCTGGGTGTTCGGCGCATGCGCGTCGGCGTACGCGATCATCCCCGCGCTGATGTCGGCGCGCACCGCCGGAGCGCCTATCGCATTCGCCGCGCTGTGCTGTGTGCTCGGACTTGCGGCGGGTTTCGGTATCCAGTCGCTGGGACGTCGCATCGACAACCCCGACGGTGTGCGCGGCGTCGCCGCCGCACTCACGGTGCTGGCCGTCGGAATGGCGTTGGCGGCGTTGGCCGCTCACATGTTGACGATCTGGATGTCGCTGGTCGCTGCGACGGTTCTCGGCTGCGGCTACGGCATGGCGATGATCGCAGGTCTACTCGAGGTGCAACGCATCGCGGCTCGCAGCGGCCGCAACGACCTCGCCGGCCTCACCGCGGTGTTCTACAGCGTCACCTACCTGGGGTTCGCGATTCCGGCTGTGCTGGCGTTGATCACCGAGTTCTGGCACGCGGTCACCTACACGCACATGTTCATCTTCGGGATCGTCGCGGCACTGCTGTGTCTCGCCATCGCGCTGTACGGGCATCGTCGGCACGCCGTGGCCGCCTGACCGGGATCAGGCCTCGCGCTCGGAACTCCTGGTGAACATCTGGTGCAGCAGTTCCAGTTCGGCGGTAGAAGCCGTGGTGAGTACGTCGGGCGCGGGATCGTCGACGTCCCAGACGGTCTGGAGAACCTCGCGTCCGGCGTCGGTGAGGCGCACCTCTTTTCGACGACGGTCGCTCGACGACGGCTCGCGGACCACATAGCCGGCGGCTTCGAGGTCGGACACCGCGACCGACGCCGCAGGGGTATCGATGGTGGCCGCGTGAGCGATCTCGGTGATCGTCAGCGGACCGTTGCGTAACAGCTTCAACACCCGAATCCTGCTGAACGGCAAGCCTGTTTCGGCTACTACCGTGCGACGCCAGGCGTCGCGTGAGTCTGTCACGAACGAAGTCAGCTCACGCCAGACCTGCGCGACCAGTTCGTCGTGTCGGCCGGTTTCGTGCCCGCCAGGCTCGTCGCGTGACGCAGGTTCGTCGTGCGACATAGTGCCGTGCTCGTGGGCCGCTTCGGGTTCAGGCATGGGACATCTCCGGTTCGATCAGCCGCTCCGAGACGGTCCGCGCGGTCCGCAGCGCCCACGGTGTCGTGGACACGACGCCGAGGACGAGAATCGCTGCGCTGAAGGCGATCACGATCCACCACATGGCGGTCATCGCCGTCGAGAAGTCGATGGCCGTGTGCGCCGCGGCCAAACCGGTGACGCTACCGGCAAGTGCCACACCGAGACTCACGCCGATCTGACGACTCGTCGATGCCACGGCGCTGGCGGCTCCGGCGCGATGTCGGGGCATGCCTGCGACCGCGGAGTTGGTAATGGGCGCGTTGATCATCCCGAAGCCGAGTCCGAAGATGAAAAACATGAAGGCCAGCAGGGGGATCGGGGTGGCGTCGTCGATGAAGAGCATCATCGACGAACTGATGAGGAGTGCGATCCCGGCAATCACAAGCGACGGTCGCGTGCCCCAGCGACCCACCGCGCGCCCGGAGAGTGGCGAGCAGATCAACACCGCTACCGCGGGCGGAACGAGCATGGCGCCGGTGCCGACGGCGCTGAACCCGCGATCTTCCTGGAGATAGAGCGACATCAGGAACAAGAACCCACCCCAGTTGGCGAACGCGCAGATGGCGATGACGGTTGCCGACGCGAACGGCACGCTACCGAAGAATCGGAGGTCGATGAACGGGTCGTCGTGGCGTCGTTCCCACAGGAGAAATCCGACGAAAGCGACTGCTGCGACGACGAATACGACGATGGTGCGTGTTGATCCCCACCCGTGGCCAGGTCCCTCGATGAGGCCGTAGACAGCGCCGCCGAGAGCGATCATCGCCAATGCCTGTCCGATGGGATCGAGTGTGCGCATGATGGGCGAGCGTGATTCGGGCACCAGGATGGCGGTGAGCACGATCGCGATCAGGCAGATCGGCAGATTGATCCAGAACACCGCACGCCACCCGATGGTGTCGATGAGCACGCCGCCGACGATCGGTCCGGCAGCCATCGAGATCCCGACTACCGATCCCCACACGCCGATCGCGCGGGCGCGCTCACGAGGATCGACGAAGATCTGCGTGATGATCGACATCGCCACGGGGTTGAGCATCGAACCGCCGACGGCCTGCAGGGCGCGTGCGGCGATGAGAACCCCGACGCTCGGCGCCAGGCTGCACGCCAGCGATCCGATCGCGAACGTGACCAGACCGATCTGAAACAAGCGTTTGCGTCCGTATCGGTCGGCGGTGGCTCCGGACACCATCAACAGGCTGGCCAGTACCAGCGTGTAGATGTCGATGACCCACTGCAACGACGACACGCTCGCGTTCAGGTCCGTCCGGATCGCAGGCAGGGCGACGTTGACGATGGTGGCGTCCATCGACACGATCAGCAGACTCATGCAGCAGGTGCCGAGGATTGCCATCTTCCTGCGCGGCGTCAGCTCGACGGAAGTAGTTGTGGACATACAAAGATTGTAGAACTACAAGTACCCGACGTCCAGGGGTGACGGACACACGGTCAACGGTGGCATCGGGGTGGCGCGGTAACCTGCACGAGGTCGACCGGTTGGTCGGTCCGGGATGAATCCGGTTCCGGCCGGGTGAGTGAGAGGACGGGTGTCAGTGCTGCTCGGGGCGTGGGTGAGTGTGGTGACCGTCGTCCTGCTCATTGTTCCCGGGGCGTGTGTCGGACGTCGGATGACGCTGAGTTGGCCCGTCGCGATCGCGGCAGGCGCGCCCATCACGTTCGCGATCGTGAGCGTGTCGACCGTGCTCTACGGCGCGATCGGCTTCGAATGGAACGTCATCACCGCGCTGGTCGCCGTGCTCGTCGCATTTGCGCTGGCCTGGGTCTATTCCGCGCTGCTCGGCACGCGGGTGGGACGTCGAATCGCTCCAGCACCCGCCGCGACGTCGACCTCGGAGGACGGGACGGTCGACGCTCCGCTGAGCTGGCGTGCGGCACTGGGTGGCGGTATCGGAATCGCACTCGGGGCGATCATCATCGCGATCACGTGCATCAGGCCCATCGCCAAGACGGCCTTCGCGGGACTCAACAGCATTCCTCAGGTCTGGGATTCGCTCTGGCATGCGAGTTCGCTGCGCTGGATTCATGAGACCGGCGTCGGGTCGTCGTTGCGCATGGGTGAGCTCATGAACTACGACACCCACGGCTTCAACTACTACCCGAATACGTGGCACGCGCTCGGCGCCCTCGAGCTCCCGCTGACCGGCGCGAACCCGGTCCAGCTGTACAACACGTATTCGCCCGCGACGTTGGCGGTCACGGTCACGCTGGGTGTCGCATCGCTGGCGTACTGGTTTGCGCGACACCGCTTCGACACCTCGACGTCGGCGTTGATCGCGGGTGTCGCGGGCGCGGTGGCGGCGCTGTTCCCGTCGCTGCCGTATGTCGAGGTGCAGTTGACGTCGTTGCCGAATGCCGTGGGTGTGTCGATGGCGCCCATCGCCGCGGTGCTCACGATCAGTGCGGTGCGTGATCGACGTCGGGTGCTGCCCGCGGCCGTCGCGGTCTCCGGGGTGACGGCGACGCACCCGTCCGGTCTGATTCTGGTGGGTGTGATCGTCGGGGTGTGGTGGCTGTTCGAGGCGCTGCGTCGGCCCGTGCACAGCCGCGTCGGAGACTTCGTCGCCCTGGCGATTGCCGGGCTGGCGACAGTGGTGCTGGTCTTCCCGGTGGTGCTCGGCACAATTCGCGTCGCCGACACCAACGCGCTGCCGTTCTTCGACTTCCGTGTCGACACGGTCGGTGTGCTCGAAGGACTTTCGCAGGCACTGTTCAACGGCACGGTGCCGCTGCAGACGCAGGACTATCCGATGTGGGGGCTGGTGATCCTCACCGTGCTCGGTGCACTCGCGCTGCTGTGGCTACGGTGCTGGGGCGGGCTGGTGACGTGGGCGATCTTCGTGTTGGTGACCGCCAATTCGGTTGTCTCGCTTGGCCCGCTGTCGGCGCCGCTCGGGGTGATCGGCGGCTACTTCTACAACTCGCCGCACCGACTGACGTTCGTGGTGGCACTGTTCTGTGCGGCGGCCGCGGGCGTCGCTCTGGGAATCGCGGCGCTGGCCGTATCGCGGTGGGTGGCGCGATCGGGGTCCGGTGATCGCGTTGCGACGAAGCGACGTTGGGCTGTTCCGGTGACATTCGCCGTCCTGCTGGTCGTGATCGCGGGCGCTGCGGTGTGGCGCTACCCGTCGAATGCGCAGATCGCGTCGAAGGAGCGGGGTGAAAAGCTGGTCGGCAGAGACGATCTCGCCGCATACCACTGGCTCGATCGTCAGCCCGACGCGCACGACGCGCTGATCCTGAACAACCTCGATCAGGGCACCGGGTGGCTGTACCCGGTGACCGGGCTGACCCCGTTGTTCTCGTTCTACCGGGCAAACGAGTTCTCCGAGCGTCAGCGCGACTTGTACTGGGGGACAGCCCAAATCGGTGCCGACCCGCACGTCGATCAGATCGTCCGCGACATGAAGGTGCACTACGTCATCGACAGTCCGCCGAGCTATTGGCCGTTCCAGAACGGTGTCCCCGACCCGGAGCACGGCGTGCAGGGAGACCCGTTCCTGGCGCTGCGCGAGCATGGCGCGCCGGGGCTGACGCCAGTGTTCCGGCAGGGCAACGTCACGGTGTATCGGGTCAACGAGAACGTACTCACCGGGCCGCGCTGATCTGCCGCGAGCCGTACCCTCAGGCGTCTGGGTAGCCCTCCGGGTTGTTCGACTGCCAACGCCAGGTGTCGACGCACATGTCGTCGATTGTCTTGCCCGCGAACCAGTTCAGCTCTTTGTTCGCCCTGGTCGGGTCGGCGTACGACGCCGCGATGTCGCCGGCTCGACGCGGCGCGATCTCATACGGGATCGGCTTACCGCTGGCGCGTTCGAAGGCCTGCACCACCTGCAGTACCGAAACCCCTTGTCCGGTACCGAGATTCCACGTCGACATCGGTTCGGACCCTGCGCTGATCCGTTCCAGTGCCGCGACGTGCCCCGCGGCGAGGTCGTCGACGTGGATGTAGTCGCGCACGCCGGTGCCGTCGGGGGTGTCGTAGTCGTCGCCGAAGATCGAGAGCTTCTCACGACGCCCGACCGCGACCTGTGCGACGAAGGGCATCAGATTGTTGGGGATGCCACTGGGGTCCTCGCCGATCTGTCCGCTCGGGTGGGCCCCGACCGGGTTGAAGTAGCGCAGCGCGGCGATGCGCCAGGCGGGATCGCTCGCGGCGACGTCGCGCAGCACCTGCTCGATCATCACCTTGGTCCAGCCGTACGGATTGGTCGCCGACGTCGGGGAGTCCTCGGTCATCGGGAGTACCGGCTCTGCGCCGTAGACCGTGGCCGACGACGAGAACACCAGCCGGTGCACGTCGTGGCGTCGCATCGCGCGCAGCAGAGAGAAGGTGCTGCCGAGGTTGTTCTCGTAGTACTCGAGGGGCTTGGCCACCGACTCGCCGACGGCCTTGAACCCCGCGAAGTGGATCGCGGCGTCGACGTCCTCGTGGTCGAAGAACTTCTCCGTCTTGTCGACGTCGGTGAGGTCGAAGGAGTGGACCGGTATGTGGACGCCGGTCAGGGCCTCGAGTCGGCCGACGACCGTCGGCTTGGCGTTGCTGAAATCATCGACGACAACGACGTCGTGTCCTGCTTCGACGAGTCGGATCACGGTGTGTGAGCCGATGTAACCGGCCCCTCCACTGACGAGTACGCGCATGACAATCACGGTAAGCGCTACCGCTGGGATTCATCCACGCGGACCCTGTGAGCTACCCCTCGGCGAACAGATCGCGTACGGAAGTGCGCTCTCGGGTTGCGGTGTTCGAGCGCGTGAGGCCGAATGTGGTGATGCAGTTGTGTGAACTCATGAGAGGGATGGGCGACGCGCGGTGCTGACCGCCGAGGTTGCTTCGTTCGACATCGCTGCGGCAGCGGGCTGGTATTCGACGGTGGCCGGCCTGCTCGCGGGCTTCGCGCTGCTGGCGGTGCTGTTGCCGCTCGACCAGGACACCCGCGACGACGATGCCGAGGCTGCAGGGGCGAGCGGCGTGATCGTGTTCACGAGCGCGTTCTTCTCGCTGCTGATCCTCGCGTTCAGCTATGCGATCCTTTCGGGTCGGTCGAACGGTCCGGTTGCCGCGCATGAGCAGCAGCTCAACGGTGCGGCGTTCGGTCTGGCGTCGTTGTTGCTGCTGCTCGGCTTGCGCGAGGTGCTGCGGCTCTAGGGCACCAACCGGTCGATCATGCAGCCTGCGCAGAACCTTGTCTCTCGCCCCACAGCACTGTGGGGCCGATGATCGTGGTCGCCTTGCAGTTCAGCAACACCCTCGACACAGAGGCGTTGCGCGAGGGCGGACACGTGCGAGTGGAATGGCCTTTCTCGTCCGGCATCCGGATCAATCTCGTGGTGTCGATTGTGGCCATCGTGCTGATCGTGTTGGTGCCCGTCGTCGGGCGTAATCGGCGCGCCGCGGCCACGACGACGGCCGTGATCGGCGAGGCCACACTCGGATTCACGGTGCTGGTCACCCTGTGGTGCGCGTTCGTGGTGCCGCTGCTGCCGTCGGATTTCGTACTCGGCGCAGCGCTGGAACACCTGACGCTCGCAGTGGCCGCGATAGCCGCTGTCGTGTACTCGTGGGCGGCGTGGCTGACGCGCTGACCCGCTCGGGGTAGGCCGCCGGTTGCTGACACGAAAGACCCGGTCTGACAAGCTGTGCTCACCGGAATCTGGGTCGCGAGTGAGACGAGGGATCATGGGGTCAGAGCGCACCGATGTGGAGTTCACGTCCGACGGCGTCGTCATCCGAGCTTGGCTCTATCGACCAAATGTGCCGAATCCGCCGATCATCGTGATGGCGCATGGCCTCGGCGGCGTCAAGACCATGAGGCTCGACGCCTTCGCCGAGCGTTTCGCCGACGCGGGGTACGCATGCCTTGTCTTCGACTACCGACACTTCGGCGACAGCGACGGCGAGCCGAGGCAGCTGCTGTCGGTGCGCAGACAACTCGCCGACTACGACGCCGCGATCACCTACGCGAAGTCGCTCGACGGGGTCGACGCCGCTCGGGTCGTCGTGTGGGGATCGTCGTTCTCCGGAGGTCACGCGTTGACGTTGGCGTCGCGTCATCCCGGGCTCGCCGCGGCGATTTCGCAGTGCCCTTTCACCAGCGGTATCGCGTCCCTGGGTGCGCTGGACCCGATCTCGTCGGCAAAGGTCACCGCGCGCGCAATCGCCGACCTTGCGTCGAGTGCGGTGGGTCGCGACCCGGTGACGGTGGGGCTCACCGGACATGATCACGACGCCGCGCTGATGACCGCACCCGACGCCGAGTCCGGCTACGTCTCGTTGGTGCCCGACGGGGCGTCGTTCTCCAATCGTGTCACCGCGCGTACCGGTCTCGCGATTCCGCCGTACTCGCCCGCGCGGAAGGCGTCGCGTATCGGCATTCCCACGTTCGTGGCGATCTGCGAGACCGACAGTGTTGCCCCATCTGGTCCGACAGCGCGTGCGGTACAGGGCAATCCGCACATCACAGCGAAGATCTACCCGTACGGCCACTTCGACATCTACGTCGGTGATGCCTTCGAGGACGTCGTCGCCGACGAGTTGGCGTTCTTGCGCGATGTCGTTCCCGTCAACCCTCAGCGAGCGAGCGTGGCCGACGCTCACGCTGGGCGGTCACCGATCTCGAGTCCCGCCAGCGACGAGGTGCCGTCGTAGATGACGCGACCCCATTCCCGCACGGTGCAGCGCAGGGTCCCGTCGAGGAATTCGTAATCGGTGTCGACGTTGCGCCGCTCGTGCGGTATCGGCACCGGCAGCACGGGCGGTTCTCCGACACCGTGGCCGTCGAGCTCGATGGCGAATCGCACTGTGCGCGCGGTGATGTGCCAGTGCCAGGTGTCCCGGTCGAAGTGGTAGCTGGTCAGTGCGGGCGGGGTGATGCGCAGCACCCGTGAGTCAATGCGCACGACCACTCCGGTGACTTCCTGCTTCACCGGGCCGAGTTCGAGTAGCCCACCGGAGAACGCGACGCACACGTCGTCGTCGAAGTCATGCGCCTCGCCCCACCACCACCGCTGCGGGAAACCGGCACCCCAGTTGCGTTCGCAGTAGAGCCGGGCGTCGTCGAACCGCCAGTCCACGCCGGGTCCGGTGACCGTTGCCGACGCCCGGCCGCCAAGACAGTAAGCGTGCCAGTACTGGTTGAGGAACGGGATCGAAGAGAACACCCCGCCGCCGCCGAACGCCTTCGGCCAGGGTCGGGTGTTGTCGACACGCAGGTCGACGGTGACGTCGTCGATGGTCAGAGTGATGCCGCCTCGATTGGCATCGAGGTGATTCCCCTGTTCCTGCGCGCGGACGGAGAACCGGCGAGGATCGGCCACCGCATCACCGATCGCCGCCTGGCGGACGACGGCGCCGGGCTCGAGCACGATGGCCGCCGTCGACCAGTCCCCGGCGTCGTGGCGGTTGCAACTGCACAGTGCGACCACTGCGCGGCCGGTTGCCCGGTCGGTCAGCCGCCAGAACCAGCCCTCCATCTCGGTGCCGTGGGACGGCAAGGGGTCGCCGTATGGGACATCGGCACCGGTGCGGCGATAGAGCGCCACGAGTTCGCGGCGCGGCCGGTCGAGGGGGCGCATACCCGATTGTGGCATCCGGGCGGGAACTGCACGCGAGTCCTGCGTGATGTCGCGTCGAGTCACTTCGGGCAGGTGTGCGTCGCCACGGCACCGCCCGCGAGCGTGCCGATCGGCCCGACGGTCGGCGGCGAGAGGCACTGCATCACGCCGCCGAGCGTCGGAGTCAGGGTGCGCGGGTCGAATTGGAATGTCCAACGCAGGTGCAGATCCGGCGACGGTCGTCGACCCGGGTACATGCCGAACGCCTCGGGCAATGTCGAACCGGGTCCGCGTCCGACGAAGGCATATCGCCGAGTGCCGGGAGCGCCCTGGTTTGCACTGTGGAGCTTGCGCAACACCGTGAAGAAGTACGGGGCGCTGCCCGGGCTGTCCTGCCGGTAGATCCCGGCGAACTCGTAGACCTGAACGCCTGCGGCGAACAGTGCCTGGTACGGGAGGTTCGCCACGTCGTCGACGATCGATACGTGTGTTGGTGCGGCATCGGCGTGGGCGCCTCCGGTGAACGCCACGCCGCCGGCCACCGCCGCCGCGACCAGCGCGGTGGCGACTCGGGTCCCCAATTTTCGAGAGTCGGTACCGCGGGTCGAACCGATGCTGACCTCCGATGGTCGACGCCCCGACAGACCTCCCTCTCGCTCCAGAGTGTCGACGGTCGACGGATGTGTCATCCCTCGCGAGTCAATGAAACGAACCTGTTATCGGCGACGACGCCTGGTCGACCATCGGTGGCCTTTCGGTCACAGTGGCTCAGCCGCCGCAACGGTTGCCGAGAATCGCAGCGCCGCCGGTCAGCGGTCCGATGGGGCCGGAGATCAACTTCGGGCACGGCAGGGGGTGCGGGTCGTAGCTCAGTGGCTGCAGCGTCTGAGGGTTGACGCGGAAGTAGAAGTTGCCGACGTTGTGCGGCTCGGGATGCAGTCGCGAGTAGAGGGCGAACACCTCCGGCAGCTGTGTGCCGGGGCCGAGTCCGACGAACCCGTATCGCAGGCTCCCCGGCTTACCCTCGCGCGGGTTGTGCAGCTTCCTGAGCACGGTGTAGTAGTACCGCGGGGTGATCCCGGTCGAATCGGACGTGCCGCGAACCGTCGTCGCATACTCGTATACCTGCACGCCCGCGCCGAAGAGTGCCTGGTAGGTCAGGTCGCCGAGTTGGTCGACCTGGTGGATGCCGGGTTGTGTCGGCGCGGCGTGCGCGCTGGGTGCTGTTGCTACTGCCGCGCCGCTGGCGATTGTTGCCGCGGCGAGTGCGGCTACGACGCCGCGACGAATACGTGAAGCTGTGACCATGAGAATCTCCGATGCCGTGTGTGCTGGACGAACCTCTGTACTGGGGGATTCGTAGCGGCGTCGAAAATCGTTAGCCTGCGTAATTCAATGAGACGACGGGCCGGGATGTTGGCGCCGTGTGGTGACAAGGGTGCTCGTTCATGTCTCGGTGGCGATCAATCTCATTCGGAGCGCTCAGTCACCCACCCGGCTCCAGAACTTCCCCTCAATTCCGTTGTCTCGCAGAAACTCCTCCAAGTCGTCCGTGTGTGTGAACCGATTCTTGATGGTCGGCAGCAGTTCGTCGTCGGATTCGAGACCGAGTAGCTCTCGGAGCCGAGCGACCGCGTCGGACGAGAATTGCTTCTTGAACTCGTACTCGTAGGCACCGAAGAATTGCTCGACGCCGCCGCCGAGGTCGTGGCCTTCGATCATGAGTCCACCGTCGTCGGTGAGTCGGACGACTCGCAGCATGGTGCCCTTGCTGTCGCGGACGTTGCTGATGACCACGCTGTTCGTGGGTTGGTTTTCGGTTGTCATCTGCCGCCTTGCGGTCGAGGGGGATTGATGAATGGGACTTCGGGGAGAGTGAGGTCCGGAAGACCTTTTCGCGATTCCAAGAATAGCACTTATCGCACGTGTGCGTAAAGTGTCCGACCGCGATGCTGACCTCCGAACGTGAGACGACGGGCCAGGGGTCGGGTGCTGGGCATGCTCGGGCGGCGTGAGGGCTGATGTCGGGCGACTCTCCGTACAGCTACCTGATCTGTGTGCAGCCACCTTGGGCGGTGCAGAAGGTGGCTGTGCACAGATGAGGTAGCTGCGGGCCGGGTCGCTGGCTCTTCGACCAGTTGGTGTGCGGCTCGGGCTAGTTCGGCGGCTTGTCGGCCAGTGGTCGGGTGCTGGGCATGCTCGGGCGGCGTGCGGCGTGTGGGCTGAGGTCGGCGGCTCTCGGTACAGCCACCTGATGTGCGTGCAGCCACCTTGGGCGGTGCAGAAGGTAGCTGTGCACAGATGAGGTAACTGCGCGTCGAGTCGCTGACTCTAAGACCAGCTAGTGCACGGCTCGGGCACCATGGCCGCGCTGGTCGGGATCGTGGTCGCCGCGCTCTACGCCCGGCGGGCGCGCGGCACGCTCAGCCGATGACCTGTTCGGTGCTGGCGTACTTCGCCTCCGCGTCGCCCTTGGCGGCCTGCCACCACGCGGGGTTGGCGCGGTACCAGTCGATGGTCGCCGACAGGCCGGAGCGGAAGTCGGTGTAGCGCGGTGACCAGCCCAGTTCGGTCCGCAGGCGCGTCGAATCGATGGCGTAGCGGCGGTCGTGGCCGGGGCGGTCGGTGACGAAGTCGAAGGCGTCGCGCGGCTGTCCGAGCAGTTCCAGGATGGTTTCGACGACGGTCCGGTTGTCCACCTCGCCGTCGGCGCCGATCAGATAGGTCTCGCCGATCTCGCCCTTCTCGATGATCGTCCAGACGGCGTCGTTGTGGTCGTCGACGTGAATCCAGTCGCGCACGTTGCGGCCGTCGCCGTAGAGCTTGGGCCGCACGCCGGAGAGCACGTTGGTGATCTGGCGGGGAATGAACTTCTCGACGTGCTGGTAGGGGCCGTAGTTGTTGGAACAGTTCGAGATGGTCGCGGGCACCCCGAACGATCGCACCCAGGCACGAACCAGCAGGTCACTGCCCGCTTTGGTGGAGCTGTACGGGCTCGACGGGTTGTACGGCGTCGACTCGGTGAACCGCGACGGGTCGTCGAGGTCGAGGTCGCCGTAGACCTCGTCGGTGCTGATGTGGTGATACCGCACGTCGTGGCGGCGAACCCCTTCGAGCAGGGTGTACGTGCCGACGAGGTTGGTCTGCACAAAGGCCGACGGGTCGGCGAGCGAGTTGTCGTTGTGTGACTCCGCTGCGAAGTGGACGACGAGATCGGCGTCGGCGATCAGGCGGTCGGTCAGCGCGGCGTCGGCGATGTCGCCCTCGACGAGGTTGATGCGATCCGCGACGGGTGCCAGCGTCGCGGGGCTGGCCGCATAGGTGAGCTTGTCGAGGACCGTCAACTGCGCGTCAGGGCGCTGTTCGAGCGTGCGGAGGACGAAGTTCGCCCCGATGAACCCGGCTCCGCCGGTGACCAGGAGCTTCAACGTCGTTCCCTTCGTACGTGCTGTGGACCCGCGCACAGGGGTCGCAGGGTGCAGGGTCATCAGAGTACCGAGCCGTTGGGAGGGGTGTTCCGGTGAGCAGCACCGTTTAGTCTGATCTGCATGCGTGGAATCATTCTCGCCGGCGGCACGGGGTCGCGGCTGCACCCGATCACGCAGGGTGTGAGTAAGCAACTCGTCCCGGTCTACGACAAGCCGATGATCTACTACCCGTTGTCGACGCTGATGTTGGCGGGTATCCGCGACATCCTGGTGATCACCACGCCTCAGGATGCCGCTGCGTTTTCCGGGCTGTTGGGTGACGGGAGTCAGTTCGGTATCGACATCTCGTACGTCACGCAGGCGTCACCGGACGGTTTGGCGCAGGCGTTTGTGTTGGGTGCCGATCACATCGGGAACGAGTCGGTGGCGCTGGTGCTCGGCGACAACATCTTCTACGGGCCGGGTCTCGGCTCGCAGCTCAAGGGGTTCGAGGCGATCGACGGTGGCGCGATCTTTGCCTACTGGGTGGCCAATCCGACGGCCTACGGCGTCGTCGATTTCGACGCGCAGGGGCGGGCGGTGTCGTTGGAGGAGAAGCCGACCTCCCCGAAGTCCAACTACGCGGTGCCGGGGCTGTACTTCTACGACAACGACGTCATCGAGATCGCGCGTGGCCTGCAGCCGAGTGCGCGAGGCGAGTACGAGATCACCGACATCAACGCGCACTATCTCGATCAGGGCAAGCTCGCGGTGAAGGTGCTGCCGCGCGGGACCGCCTGGCTCGATACGGGGACGTTTGATTCGCTGCTGGACGCCGGCAACTTCGTGCGCACCGTCGAGCAGCGACAGGGACTGAAAATCGCTGTGCCCGAAGAGATTGCGTGGCGGCAGGGGTACCTGTCCGACGATGAGCTCGCGACGCGCGCCGAGACGCTGCGCAAGTCGGGCTACGGCAACTATCTGCTCGACATCCTCGCCCGCGGTAAGGGTTTCGAGTGAACACGATGCACGAAACAAGGGAGCGCGCGTGAAAATCCGTCCGTTGTCGATCGACGGTGCTTGGGAGTTCACGCCCGTGCAGCACGGCGACGCTCGCGGCCTGTTCGCCGAGGTGTTCAAGGGAGATCTGCTCGACGACGTGATCGGTCACCGCCTCGACCTCGCGCAGGTCAACCTGTCTGTGTCGGCCGCGGGCGTCTTGCGGGGCGTGCACTTCGCCGACGTTCCGCCAGGGCAGGCGAAGTACGTGACGTGTCCGAAGGGTGCGATCCTCGACGTGATCGTCGACATCCGCGTCGGCTCACCGACTTTCGGCACCTACGACACGGTGCTCCTCGACGACGTCGACCGTCGTGCGGTCTACCTCTCCGAGGGGCTCGGGCATGCGTTCTGCGCACTCGAAGACGGGTCGACTGCGACGTACCTGTGCTCGACCGGCTACAACCCCGGTGCAGAACACGGGATCAATCCACTCGACCCGGAGCTGGGCATCGAATGGCCGACGCTCGCGCGTGACGGTTCACCACTGGTCTACGAATTATCCGAGAAGGACACTGCGGCACCGGGTTTGACCGCCGCACGCGAATCGGGGCTGCTGCCGGACTACGCCGACGTGACCTCTTATCTGCGGTCGCTGGCCGAAGGGGCGTCGTAGACGCGGCTCGTTCTGGTGAACGCGGCTGGTACACCAGCCGCGTGTGCAAGTTCGGGAGGCGTTTGGAGGCTGGCCGGGGCAGTCAGTCGCGCCGGTTCTCGACCTCGGCGTTCTGCAGGGCGACGGCGCGCGCGAGTCGTGCGTAGCGGATCTCCAGCTCGCGGAACCTGAGATACGTTGCGACAGTGGTGAATGCGAATGCGATCACCAGGCAGTAGAGCACCAGGTCGGTGCCGCGGCCGACGCCCACCCAGCCCGCGACGGTCGTCAGATCGTTGGGACGGAACATCGCGTAGACGCCGAACACCACGAACGCGACGAACAGAAGCTTCACTCCCGCAGATGATCTCGCGTTCCCACGGTTGGTGACGAAGAACCACACGAGTCCGAGGGCCGCGAGCAGGAGCAGTATCTGGATGACGATCATGGCTATCTCCTCATGCGCCCGTGCAGCAGACCGTCGGCGACGATGTTGACGCCGTTGATCAGTGACTGCCCCTTGGCGCGCGAGTAGTCGGTGTAGAGGATGGTGACCGGCTGCTCCGCGACCCGCCAGTGATGGTGGTCGATGAGCGCGACGAACTCCGACGCGTGGCTCATGCCGGCCATCAGCAGGTCGAGCTGGTCGGCGACGGTCTTGTTGAACGCGCGGAGGCCGTTGTGGGCGTCGGAGAGTCCGAGCCTGCGCGTGCGCGGACTCAGGAAGACGACGGTCCGCAGCACGATCCGGCGCAGCAGCGGCACCGACTCGCTTCGGCCGTCGGCGAATCGGGTGCCGACGATGATGTCGACGGGCTCGGTGCGCAGGCGATCGATCATCGCGATGACGTCGTCGACGCGGTGTTGGCCGTCGGCGTCGAAGGTGACGAAGTACTGGGCGCCGGGCCGCGCTCGCGCGTATTCGACCCCGGTCTGGATCGCGGCGCCCTGCCCGAGATTGACCGGATGGCGCACGAGGTGGATGCCGCCGGTCTGCGTGCTCTCGACGTCGGCCGCTGCTGACCTGATCTGAGCGACCGAGTCGTCGGAGCTGCCGTCGTCAACGCAGACGATGTTCGGGAAGGTCTTCGAGGCGTCGACCAGGACGTCGCGGATCACCTCGCCCTCGTTGTAGACGGGGATCACCAACCACACGTCGTCGTTGGTGGGGCGTTCCGTCATGGGGGTAACCCTATCGGAGCAGGTGCGGGGCACTTCGGACGTGCCCGGAAGGCGTGGGCGCGTCAACGTCTACCCTGATCGGGTGCCTATCGACGTCATGATGCCCTTCTACGGCGACGTCGAGCAGTTCAAGCAGGCAGTCACCAGCGTTCTGGAGCAGTCGGACCCCGACTTTCGGCTCGTCGTCGTCGACGATGGTTATCCGAGCGATGAGCCGCGCGAATGGTTGGCCGGCCTCGACGACGGCCGCGTCCACTACGAACGCAACGCGCACAACCTCGGCGTGAACGGCAATTTTCGACGCTGCGTCGACCTCGTCACCGCCGACCGGTACGTCGTGATGGGCTGCGACGACGTGATGCTGCCCGGGTATCTCGCGGGTGTCCGTGCGCTGGCCGACGCGCATCCCGACGCTGCGGTGATCGCGCCGGGTGTCGAGGTGATCGATGCCGACGATCAGGTGGTGCGCCCGCTCGGGGATCGGATCAAGGCGGTGCTCGCGCCGTCGTCTGCGACGGTCCTGCGCGGCGAGGCGATGGCCACCAGCCTGTATCGCGGCAACTGGACCTACTTTCCGTCGCTGCTGTGGCGCACCGATGCCGTGCGGGCGGTCGGGTTCAGGGAGGGCCTCGACGTCGTCCTCGACCTCGCACTCCTCGTCGACCTCGCCTTCGCGGGGGAGGCGCTCGCCTACGACCCGCGCGTGCTGTTCCGGTACCGCCGCCACGACGCGTCGGTCAGCTCGGTGCAGGCGGTCGACGGTCGACGCTTTGCCGAGGAGAACGCCTTCTTCGACGGCGAGGCGCGCCGATGTGCAGCGCGCGGATGGACGCGCGCGGCGCGGGCGGCACGGCTGCACGCGACGTCGCGGCTGCACCACGGCATGGCGCGGATCGCGGGCGCGGCGTCGAAAATCCGTCGCACGAACTGACTACCCCGAGAACGTGGCAAGTCGGCCCAGGTGCACGCTTGCCCCGACGAGCGGCCCGACGACCAAGGACAGCGCGACGCGGTCGGTCACCTCGAGCGGCACGGTCAGCAGCGCGGCGCAGGCGATCGCGGCAACCCACCACCCCGCCGCGTACCACCGGTGCGCGCCGACGGACAGCGTGGCCGCGCCGGTGACGGTCAGCAGTCCCAGGGCCGTGGCGCCGACCATGAACAGCGCGATGGTGCCGCCGCCGAGCGTGAAGTCGGCGCCGAAGATGTGGGTGAGCAGCCAGGAGCCGATCGCCCACGCCGCGACCGCGCCGATCGCACCGACCACGACGACCGCGGCCAGCGGCACGGCGAGCGAGCGCAGCAACGCGTCGCGCGCCGCGACGAACCGGGTGATCAGCACGCCTTGAAAGCTGTTGAGCGGCACCAGTAGTGGCGCTCTGGTCAAAGTGACCGCCAGGATGACGGCACCCACAACACGCGAATCGTCGTCGGCGCGCGCGGTGACGTTGATCAGCACCGGGAAGCCCATCACCACCACCGCCGACGCCAGTGCGGCCGCCATCGCGGTGAGGGTGTTGCCCGCCAGGCGTCGGTCGTCGACGTCGCCGGGCAATCCGACGGCGCGTCGGGCCGTCGACGACGTTGCGAGCACCACGAGCCACGACACCGAGCCGACCACCGTGATCACCAGAAACGCCAGCACACCCCAGCCGAAAGCGACTGCGATGCCCGCGCCGACCAGTCGGATCAGCGCGTCGACGCTCAGCAGGACGGCGAACGGCGACCACGACAGCGACCCCGACAATGCGCCGCAGAGGTGCGCGTACACCGCGAAGCTCGCGACCCCGACCGCGAGCAGCACCACCGACAGCGCGCGGTACTGGTCGAACACGTGGCCGCTCCACAGCGGCGACGTCGCCGCGACGATGACTGCGAGCGCCGCGCCGATACCGACGTTGACCAGCAACGGTCGGCCGAGGCGTGTGCGCGTCTCCGAGGCGGCGCGGATGGTGCGCGTCGTCTCCTGGAGCTGCCCGTTCTGTGCGCCGGTGACGAGGCCGTATGCCGCCCAGAAGACCGCGAAGACGGCGTATCCGATCGCGCCGAGCTGCCGTGCGGCGAGGAGCAGAACCAGGTAGCCCGACGCCGCCGCAATGATCGTCGCGATGGTGACGCGACCGACGGCGCTGCGCCCGCCGGAGCTGGGCCCGGTCGCACCGTCGGACACCGCGGGGATCTCGGGATCAGGACCCGAAGTCATCGACACATCGATGCCCCGGCGTCAGGACGGTTCGGGGAACGCCGGAAGCTCCGGTGTGAACAGCCAGGTCTGCCACAGATCGTTCAGCGGGGAGTCGGAGTAGTTTGCCGCGAGCGCGATGAAGTCCTCGGTCGTGACGGTTCCGTAGCGGTACTTCTCGGTCCAACGATGCAGGAGTGCGAAGAAGTTTCCGTCACCGATGCGAAGACGCAAGGCGTGCAACGTGATTGCGCCGCGTTTGTAGACCCAGTCGTCGAACATCTTGCGCGGGCCGGGATCGACGAGCGTGACCCGGACCGGATTGGCGGCGAGCTTGGCGTAGTAATGTCGCGCCCATTCGCCTGCGCTGCGTCCGCCCGATCGTTGGCTCCACAGCCACTCGGAGTAGCAGGCGAATCCCTCGTGGAGCCAGATGTCGTGCCACTGCTCGAGTGTCACCGAATTGCCGAACCACTGATGGGCGAGTTCGTGGGCGATCAGCCTCTCGGCGTCGCGGCTGCCGTCGCAGTGGTTGGCCCCGAATGTGCTGAAACTCTGTGCCTCGATGGGGATTTCGAGCGAATCGTCGGTCACCACGACGGTGTACTTGGCAAACGGGTAGGGGCCGAACATCTCGGTGAACGCCTCGACCATCTCCAACTGTTTGCCGAAGTCGACGCGGAAGTTCTCCTTCAGTCGTGACGGCAGGGTCGCTTCCACCGGAACGGGTTTCGATGCCAGCCGGATGTGCTCGTATGGTCCGATCTGGATCGAGGCCAGATAGGTCGACATCGGTTCGATCTGTTCGTAGACCCACGTCGTCTGTGCTGCGCGTACGCGTTTGGACTCGAGCACGCCGTTGGCGAGTGCGTAGTACGGGCTGTCGGTGGTGATCGAGATGCGGTAGGGCGCTTTGGCGCTCGGGTGGTCGTCGCAGGGAAACCACGACGCCGCGCCGTTGGGCTGGTTGGCGCACAGTGAGCCGTCGGTCAGTTCTTCCCATCCGACGGTGCCCCACGGGCCTCGGATGGGGCGCGGGGTGCCGCTGTAGCGGATGACGATCGTCATCGCTCCGCCCGGCTGGATGGGGGAGTCGGGGGTGATGAACAGCTTGCGCTGCCGGTGGCTGTACCTGGCCCGCCTGTCGTTGACGGTGACCTTGCTGACATTGAGCGTCGACGCCATGTCGAGGCTGAAACGCGCCAGCTCCACATACGACGTCGCGGTCAGCGTCGCAGCGCCTTCGAGGCGGTTGCTGGCGACTTTGTATTCGAGGTCGAGGTCGTAGCGGGAGATGCGGTAACCGAGATTGCCGTTGTCCGGCAGGTAGGGGTCGACGCTGTCGGCCGGTGTACCGAGAACAGGTTGCCGTGAACTCTTTCCCGACTTTCCCGGCACGCAACGGCTCCTGTCTCTGGCCCTACTGGCTGACTCTTCGGCTCTACCATCTACCCGAGCCTGTCCAGCTTGTCCGGCTTGGGCTTTTTCGGCGTCGTTTTCTCGATCGGGACGCGAGAACTCACCCTACCCGTAGCGTTGGTTTCGTGAGGCGCGTCAGGTTGTAAACGGACTAGGGTCCGGTTAGATTCATGTTCGATACGAACAACGCAAGGGGCGAACACCGTCCTGAGAAAGGTGACAGCATGTACCCGATCCGCAGTCTGGGACTCTTTGCCGCACGGGTGATCCTCGGCATCATCTTCATCGCGCACGGTTGGCAGAAGCTCCACACCTTCGGGCTCGATGGCACCAAGGCCAGCTTCTCCAAGATGGGTGCGCCCTTCCCCGAGTTCTCCGCGTACTACGCGACCTGGGTCGAGCTGATCGGCGGCATTCTGCTGATCGCCGGGGCCCTTCTGCCGCTCGTCTCCGTGCTGCTGATCATCGACATGATCGGCGCGATCTTCGTCGCCCACATCGATCATGGGTTCTGGGCGTCCGATGGCGGTTACGAGTTCCCGCTCGCGCTCATCGCGGGTCTCCTCGCGGTCGGCTTCGCGTCGGCGGGCGGTCTGGCCTTCGACACCCACGTCTTCCGACGCCGAAATCGCGTGGCCGACTAGCGGCAATGTGGTCCGCCCCGGGCGACGCGCGGCATCGCCCGGGGCGGTGCGTACACAACTGTGACGTCAGCGAGGCGCGGCGACGATTATTGTCGTGCCCTCGCGCTGACGACCGGATTGTGTACGTACCGGGCGACAACCATAGTGAATGAAACAGGCTATGGCACAGCCCAGCCCAAGGTGATCGCGTGGCCGACTAGCGGCAATGTGGTCCGGTCGGGCGACGCGCGGCGTCGTCCGGGGTTAGTAATCTCGCCAGGTGGAGCAGCCTCGCGACCCCTGGCCCGTCGACCGGCGACCTCAAGCGACATCCGCTGACTTCTGGTCTGGACCGACAAGCCCGCCTCCCGGGCCGGCGGTCTATCAGACGCCAGGCCACTATCCGCATCCGAACGGCGCGTACCACCTGGGGCCGCCCATGGGCGTTGGTATGGGGTACGGCGTTGATCCGGTGATGCTGGCCATGAAGCGTCCCGTGCAGGTCACGGTGTTCGGATGGCTGCAGCTGCTGGCATCGATTCTCGGCGTGGTGTCGGGGGCTTTTCTGCTGCTTTTCATCGCAGGAAGGCCGGGCGCTCAAGAGGTCGAACCATCGCAGGTCGCCGTCATCATCGGCGAGGTCGCGTGGCTTCTGCTCAACTTCGGACTGGCGATCGGGCTGCTTCGCGGGTCGAGAGGGCCCTACTTGTTCTACTGCGCCATCGCGGTGATCAGCCTCGTGCTACTCGGGATCGCCGTCGTGGGCACGATCGTCGGGGTCGTCCTCGTCGGCCTGCTCGCGTTGGCGGCGCTCTTGGTGGTCGCGGTGTGGGCTGCTGTAGCCGCAGTCTGGGCCTACCTTTTGTTCAACCGGTCCACGAAGGCCTATTTCTCGCGCCAAAGTGCCCAGATCCGGGCCGCGGGATGCGCCGCATAGCGCGGAATTCTCACTGGAGAAGGCCGTCGATGGTGACCCGGTGGGGAAGCTGCGCAACATCTGCGGGTGGTGTCGTCGAGACGCCCGGGGCGGTACGTACACAA